>JANNWK010001170.1:0-11079 GCA_031408355.1 Myxococcales bacterium | reverse complement strand
CCGAAAATTGGATGAGCTATGTCTACGGGCATTCGCTCTCGGTGGAGGAGCGACCCCTGCTCGATTACCTCACGCAGTCCTCGCTCTCTGACAAGTTGTCGATGAAGGATCTGCTGGTGACGCTCGCAACCGCCGAAGGCTTCTTGAACCGGCTGCCCTGAGCCCAGCGAGAATATTGGATGAAACCCACCTCGAAACTCAGTCTGCCCCGACGAAGGTTCCTGCACGGCGCCTGCGGCCTCACCCTGGGACTACCGTTGCTTGAAGCCTTCCAGCCCAAACTGGCCGGCGCTCAAACGCCCACCACTCCCCCGTTCTTGCTGCTCGTCGTGCAGGCGAACGGCGTGGTGCAATCAGGCAAGGGTATCGACGGCTCCGCGGATCCGGAGCGATTCTGGCCCAGCCAAGCCGGCGGCCTCACCCCTGCTAGCTTGGAGGCCGACCGGAGCAGTCGCGCGTCGGGTGTGCTCGCGGCGCACGCCGAGCGCTTAACCATCGTCCGCGGCCTCTCGCATCCGTTTGGCGACATGGGCTGCATGCACGCTGCCGGCGACGCCCAGCTCCTCACCGCCGCCAAGCTGAGCGGCAGCGGCAACAAGACGCAAGCGCGGGGCGAGTCGATCGATTCGCTGATCGCCCGCGCGTTGAACCCGGCGGGGCGCGAGCCGCTGGCGCTCCACGCCGGCAAGTACTCGCCAGGCGGTACCGGCTACGACATCCCGGGCTACGTCTCGTACGTCGGCGAGGACCAACCTCGCACCTACCTGGACGCGCCCTACCGTGCCTATCAGCGCATCGTGGACGTCGTCGGTCCCGGCGGAGAGATCGGAGCACCCGCCGCGCCTACGGCAGCTGAGCTGCTCGCCGTCGATCGAAGCCGGAGCATCAACGATCTACTGCGTGGGCAGATCAGCGAGCTGCTCGCTCGCCCGGATCTAAGCCAATCCGATCGCGTCCGACTCGACCAGCATTTCTCGGCAATTCGCGACCTTGAACTGCGAATCGGCGGAGGCAGCGTGGGCGTGCCGCCCATTTCTCCGGCTAGCCTAAGCCAGATGCAAGAGCTCGACGCCACCCCATACGACATGGCGCGGCATGAGGAACTGATTCGGCTGCACATGCAGCTCATGGTTTTCGCCATCGCCTCCGGCTACACGCGCGTGGCAGTGTTGAAGATTGGCGACCGCGAAGACGACCACCAACTCACAATCGGCGGGAACACGTTCGTCTATCACACGGCTTCGCATCGCGCGGTGGTCGATGGTGCCTCGCTGTGCAGTCAGGTCGACTACATGCACATGGGCTACTTCAAGGAACTGCTGGACCAGCTGCTGGCTGTCACGACTCCCACTGGCAACCTGCTCGACGCGGGCGTGACCGTGTGGACCAACCAAGTCGCCAACGGCAGCCACTCGTTCAACAACATTCCGTGGATCCTGGCGGGCAACGCGGGCGGCTTCTTGAAGACCGGACAGTTCACCGACGCAGCCGCGCGCAACTATCAAACCAACCGCATGCTGAACACGTTGATCAACGCCTCCGGCGTCCGCAACGACGACGGTAGTCTGGTGCAGAATTTCGGTGACGCAGAGCTCACTCCGGGCCTGGTGGACGAGGTCGTCAGCGCCTAGCCCGCCGGGTTGTCAGCTCGCGACGCCGAGCGGGCTTGACCGGGGTCCTGGCACTCAGGCGCGCTGACGTCAGCCGCGACGAGCCCGCAACCGTGGGCGAGCTCCGGTCATCGGCCCTCGGATGGGCTGCCTCGGCACGGCCTGGACTACTTCAGTCCGGCTAGAGTAAGCAGTGGCGCCCCGATCGCAGTCTGGACCGCCGCTCAGCATCGGACTCGGTACGCGGGTTTTGCCAGTCACCTCCGGCCCCGCAGCGCAACAAGTCACCCCGGATCCAGCTAGTACTCCTCGAGACGGTACCCCGAGCTGGACCTGGACGACAGACGTTCGCGTGCCTCCGGGTGGACAGCAGCCTGGTCCGCTCACGCTGAGCACGCCGCGCCAATACCCCAACTATGCCCGGATTTTGGCACTTACAGCTTCGTCACGCTGGTATTACTGCCTCGAAGCTGCTACATGACCGCTTATGCCCGAGCAGTCGAAGCACCGTGAGATCTCCAACGCACTGCTGGGTGAGATCGCGGCGGGGAAGTATGCGGCGTCGGGGCGACTTCCCAGCGAGGTCCAGCTGGTGAAGCGCTTCGGCGTGTCGCGTCCCACCGTGGCGCGCGCGCTCCGTGACCTGCAGGCAGAGGGCCTGGTCGTTCGGCGCGCCGGCTCCGGCACCTACGTGAAAGAACAGGCGCCCCCCGGTCCGCCCGCCCGCCAGTTGGCCTTGGTGATTCCCGGGTTTCGTTCGACCGAGATCTTCGAGCTGATCTGCAGCGAGCTGGCCAGCCTGGCTCGAGCTCAGGACTACACCTTGGTGTGGGGCGGAACAGCGGGCCAGGCTGACGCCTTCGACGAATCGGAGCAGCACGCTCTCGAGCTGTGCACACAGCTCATCGAGCGACGCGTTGCCGGCGTGTTGTTCGCTCCGTTCGAGCTGCGCAACGAGGGCGACGCCACCAACCGCGCCATCGCAGAACGTTTCAAGAACGCCGGGATCCCTGTGGTGCTGCTCGATCGCGATCTCGGCCCCTTCCCGACGCGTTGCGAGCTCGATCTGGTGGGCATCGATAATTTTACGGCCGGGTACCTACTGGCAGAGCACCTGATCAAGCTGGGCTGCCGCAGGCTCGCATTTCTGCGACGACCACTGGCGGCGGCGACCATAGACGCTCGCATCACTGGGGTGCGCGAGGCGCTGGCGCGCCATGGCCTTGAGCTCGCCAGCGATTGGCTGGAAGTGGCCGACCCGGAAGACGCCAAGGCGATTGACACCTTCGTCAAGAACGCCAGGCCCGACGCGATCGTCTGCGCAAACGATCTCACTGCCGCGCAGCTGCTGCGAAGCCTGAACCGCAACGGCGTGCAGGTGCCAAAAGATCTGCGAGTGGTCGGCTTCGACGACGCCAAGTACGCGACGCTGGTGGGAGTGCCGCTCACTACGATCCACCAGCCGTGCCGCGATATTGCCATCACGGCATTTCACGCCCTTTTGGAACGAATAGCCGACCCATCACTGCCCGCCCGGAGCCTGCTGCTCACGCCCCGGCTGGTGGTGCGAGATTCCTGCGGCGCCCACGCGCAAGGCTAAAGGCTAAAGGGCAGAGGCGCTTTCAGATGCGCGCGACTTCGACGACGCCGCTCACCTTGGAAAGCGCCCGCATCACGTTCTTGAGCTGCGAAAGGTCCGCGCAGTTGAAGGTGAACACGTTGCGCGCACGACCGTCGTCCCCGGCCCGGCAATTCGCCTCGCTAATGTTGATACTCTGGGCGCTGAAGGTTTGGCTGACCGTCGCCAGAATTCCCGGTTTGTTCGTAGTGGTCACGCACAGCTGAACCGGGCGATTGATCTTCGCCTTGGTGTCCCAACTGACCTCAATCCGGCGCTCCGGGTCCGTGTCGAACGCCTTCATGCACTCGCGGCGGTGGACGGTGACGCCACGACCACGGGTGATGAAGCCGATGATCGAGTCACCTGGCAGCGGGTTGCAGCACTTGGCATACCGGACCAGCACGTCATCGATACCGCTAACCGTGATGCCGCCGTGATCGCGACCCGTCACCTTGCGAACGAACTGCTCCAGCTTTCCCTGACGCATCGACGAAGGGGCTTCGCCCTTATCGCTGCCGTTCAGATCCCCCTTCAGCTGCTTGACCACCGATTCCGTGTCGATCTTCCCGTAACCGACCTGCAGCAGCAGCTCTTCGAGGTTCACGACCTCGAGCGCCTCGGCAACGCGCTTGATCTCCTGTTCGTTCTTGGCGAACTTCGGGTAGCTGAGACCGGCGCCACGCAACTCGCCCTCGAGCATCTCCTTGCCCAGGTTGATGCTCTTCTGGCGCAGCTCGGTGCGAAGATGCCCGCGGATGCGCGCGCGCGCTCGGGTCGTAACCGTGAAATCCAACCAATCCTTGGTCGGCTGCTGGTTGGTCCCGGTCGTGATCTCCATCAGGTCCCCGCTCTTCAACTTGTACCGGAGCGGCACCATCTTGCCGTTGGCGCGCGCGCCGTTGCAGTGCTCCCCCACCTGCGAGTGAATTGCGTACGCGAAGTCGACCGGCGTCGAACCGCGCGGCATGACATGCAGATCGCCCTTGGGCGTGAAGACGTAAACCTCATCCGGGAACAGGTCAATCTTCACGCTCTCGAGAAACTCGGCTGGGTCCTTCAGATTGTGCTGGAAGTCCGCCAGCTCGCGCAGCCAGCCGAACTTCTCGGCGTCCTTCGGATCCACTCCGCCCGAAATTCGCTCCTTGTACTTCCAGTGCGCGGCCACGCCTTGCTCCGCAACGCGGTGCATCTCATGGGTGCGGATCTGGATTTCAATGCGCTGCCGACCAGGCCCAATCACTGTGGTGTGCAGGGACTGGTACATGTTGGCCTTCGGCAACGCGATGTAGTCCTTGAAGCGACCCGGAATCGGCGTCCAACGGGAATGCATTGCGCCCAGCGTGGCGTAGCAATCGGCCACGCTCTCCACGCAGATGCGGAACGCCACAAGGTCGTAGACCTGCTCGAAGTCGCACTGTTGCTCCTTCATCTTGCGATACACAGAGTAGAGGTGCTTGGCGCGTCCCCCCGCATCCGCCGCGAAGCCCTGCTCCGCAAGCCGCGCCACGATGGTTCGACACACGCTCTCGATATACTGGTCGCGCTCCTTGTTGCTCTTCGTGAGCTTGCCGGACAGCTCCGCGAAGGCGTCCGGCTCAAGGTGGCGAAACGTTAGGTCCTCCAGCTCGCTCTTGAGGCACTGCATCCCAAGCCGGCCTGCCAACGGCGCATAGATCTCGCGAGTCTCGCGCGAGATGCGCTCCCGCGACTCCGGTTGCATGTGTTCAAGCGTGCGCATGTTGTCGAGGCGGTCGCACAGCTTGATCAAGAGAACGCGCAAGTCCTGCGCCATCGCTACGATCATCTTGCGAAAGCTCTCGGCCTGCCGATCTTCACGCGAAGTGAAGTTGATCTTGCCAAGCTTGGTGACGCCGTCGATGATCGCCGCGACTTCGGCGCCGAAGATGCCTTTGATTTCGTCGATGGTGGCGGGGGTGTCCTCGACGACGTCGTGCAGCAAGCCCGCGCAAATGCTGGCCGTGTCGAGCCGCAGGTCGGCGATGATGCCGGCCACGCTGGCCGGATGAATGAAGTACGGGTCGCCGCTCTTGCGCATCTGCTCGCGATGCGACCACTCGGCAAATTTGTAGGCCTGCGCGATAAGCTCTACGTCCGCAGCTGGGTGGTAGCTTTGGACCTTGTTGACGAGTTCGCTGAGGGGCAGCACGGGGCTCACCTTCCCGAAACCGGATCGATCCGGAGGTGCGGGGTAGTGGGATAAGGTAACACCGGCGAGTGATGCTCGCCAAAAAGCCAGGGATTCGGCCACGTTCGTCGCCGCTGCCCCCAGCCTAGCGGGACCCACAACCCGCCTGGGGGGGTCCCTACCCGGCCAGGGCTCGGCCGAGCACGGCGGGCACGAGCTGGGCCCGGAAAGCCTCGAGGTCTTCGAGCGCGCGCGTCGCCATCGCCTCGTACTTCGCTCGCTTCTTGAGCCGCGGTCCGTCCCAAGGAGCGATATGGGAGAAGGTGATGTTAGACGGCTGGTAGTCGGCGGCGTTACGCCCCAGATGGGTGAGGATGCCGCCTAGCGCCGTCGTGACCGGCGGCAACGCGGGTTCTCGCCCTGCCAGCCGAGCCGCGATGAAGTGGGCGGTGAGCAGGCCGCCCGCCGCGCTCTCCACATAGCCCTCAGTTCCGGCTATTTGACCGCTGAAATACAAACCGGGCTCGCTTTTCAGCTGAAAGGTCGAGTCGAGCAAGCTGGGCGCGTTGAGGAAGGTGTTGCGGTGTACGGCTCCGTAGCGCTGAAACTCCGCGTTCTTGAGGCCGGGGATCGTGCGGAAGACGCGCTCCTGCTCAGGCCACGCCATGCGCGTCTGAAAGCCCACCATGTTGAAGGCAGTGCCCGCCTCGTCCTCCTTGCGCAGCTGAATGGCCGCGAAAGGCCAGCGACCGGTGCGCGGGTCAGTCAACCCCACCGGTTTCATCGGACCAAAGGCCAAGGTCATCTCGCCGCGTTCCGCCATCACCTCGATCGGCAAACAGCCTTCGAAGTAGCGCACGTCCTCGAAGCTCTTGGGCTCCACCTTGCGCGCCGCCTTCACCTCCGCCACGAAGGCCTTGTACTGCTCCTCGTCCAGCGGGCAATTGACGTAGGCGCTGCGGTCCTCTTCCGATTCACCCTTGTCCCAGCGGGAGGCCATGAAGACCTCGTCCCAATCGATCGATTCGGCGCTGATAATCGGGGCGATCGCGTCGTAGTAGGCCAGCGCCGTCGTGCCGACCCTGCCAGCGATGTCCTGGGCCAGGGCATCGCCCGTGAGTGGTCCCGTCGCAATAATGGTCGGGCGGGCCGCTGGCAGCGTCGTCACCAGCTCGGAACACAGCTCAATGTTCGGGCTATCAACGATGAGCTTGGTCATCTGTTCGGCGAAGCGCTCACGGTCCACGGCCAAAGCGCCGCCGGCGGGAACGCGAGTCTGCTCAGCGACCTGCATCACAAACGACCCGAGCCGCCGCATCTCCTCCTTGAGTAGCCCCACCGCATTGGACAACGCCGCACCGCGGAAGGAGTTGGAGCAGACTAGCTCGCACAAGCCGTCGATCGACTGCGCGGGCGTTCGGGCTTTAGGCTTCTGCTCGTAGAGCGTTACCTGAATGCCGCGAGCCGCCAGGGTCAGGGCGGCCTCGCAGCCAGCCAGCCCAGCACCGACGATGGTGACGCGCGGCGACGTCACAGTGGAATCGCGGCCGGCACCTCACGGCCCGCGCGCTTGGAGGGTTCGCCGCCGTCGCTCGCCGCGGGGGTCGCCGCTGGCACAGCAGCATCTATCCCGGCCTCCTCGAGGGGACGTGAGTAGCCACACTCTTTGCCACGACCGCAGATGAGCTTGGGATTCTTGGCGCCCCCACCGATCATCAAGAAGGGGTGACTGCACAGCGGGCAGGGCTCGTTCACCGGCTTCTGCCAGAGCTTGAAATCGCAACTTGGCGTGGCTGCGTAGCGGGTGCATCCGTAGAAGGCCTTGGCCCCGCGCTTCTTCGAGCGCACCTCGACGATGTCGCCACCGCACTTCGGACAGGGGACGCCGAGCGGGATCGGTCGAGTCGTCTTGCAGGTCGGGTAGTCACTGCACGACAAGAACTCGCCGTAGCGGCCGCTCTTGATGATCATTTTCTTTTGGCACTTGTCACAGTCGTAGTCCGTTAGCTTAACCGGCTGCGGTGTGCCATCTGTCCCGAAGTCGCGCGTGTACTTGCAGGCCGGGTACGTCTCGCAGCCGAGAAAGAAGCCGTTCTTGCTCCAACGCTTGAGCAGCTTGCTCCCGCACTCTGGGCAGTCGTGGTCCGTCTTCTCTGGCTCCGGCGCCCAGCGCTTGTTCTTCTTGGCGAGATCAAGCACCTCGCGAAAGCGCACGTAGAAACGCTCGAGCAACTTCACGCGCGCCAGCTTGCCAGCCTGCACGTCGTCGAGTTCTTCCTCCATCTTGGCGGTGAAGCTCGGCTCCATGAAGTCGAGGTTGGTGGAGACGAGCCCGTCGACCACCGTCTTGCCCAGATCCGAAGCCTTCATCTGCCCGCCGGGCAGGCGCTCGACGTAGTCGCGTGCCTGCACCTTGCTGATGATCTCCGCGTAAGTTGAAGGGCGACCGATGCCCTGCTTCTCGAGCTCACGCACCAGCGAGCCTTCGTTGAAGCGAGCGGGCGGTTGCGTGAACTTCTGGTCCGCTGCCACGCCCGGCGGGCTGACCAAGCTGAGCGACTCGGACTGGCCCAGCTCGGGCAGCAGGCCTTCGTCGTCGTCGCCAGCCTGAGCGGAGCTGCCCGACGCGCTGTCCTCCTTGCTGTCTTCCTCGCCAGCGAGCTCTTTGGGGGCTTCCTCGTCAGGATCGCCCTTGCTCGACTGATATTGCTGAAGCCATCCGGCAAACTTGAGGACCTTGCCGCTCGCACGCAGACCCAGCGTCTTGTGACCCGAGCCCGCCTTGCAGGTAGCCTCGATGTCCACGCCGGTTTGGTCGTAGACAGCGGGCGCCATCTGCGACGCCAGGAAACGATCCCAAACGAGCTTGTATAGCTTGAACTGCTCGTCAGTGAGGTACTGGCGCACCTTGGCTGGCGCGTAGTCGAGCGAGGTCGGGCGGATGGCCTCGTGGGCCTCCTGCGCATCCTTGCGCGACTTGAAGGCGTTGGGCTTCTCGGGCAGGAACTTCTTGCCGTGCTGGGCCTCGATGAAGGCGCGCGCTTCAATGATGGCGTCGGGGCTAACTCGCACGGAATCCGTACGCATGTAGGTGATGAGACCGACGAGACCGCCGTCCTTCTTCAGGTCGATGCCCTCGTACAGCTTCTGCGCGATGCTCATCGTGCGCTTGGTCGTAAAGCGCAGGTAACTGGTCGCGTCCTGCTGGATCTTGCTGGTCGTGTAGGGCGCTGCGGCGTTGCGACGCTGCTCGCGCTGGGTCACGGCCTGCACCTTGAAGGCCGCGTGGGTAAGTTCGTCTTTGACCTGCGCGGCCAGGATGCCCTCCTTGACCTCCAGCTTCTCGCCGTCAGCCTTGGTCAGCCTCGCGTGAAAGGAGGTCTTGGTCTTGCCCCGCAACGTGACACCAACGTTCCAGTACTCGTCAGGCACGAACGCCTCAATCTCGCGTTCACGGTCGACGATCAGGCGCAGGGCCACCGATTGCACGCGCCCCGCGCTCAGACCGAAGGCAAGCTTGGACCACACCAGGGCCGAGACGTCGTAGCCGACGATGCGATCGAGCACACGCCGGCAGCGCTGGGCGTCGTAAAGGTTGGCGTCCAGGTCACGCGGGCTGTTGAGTCCGCGTTCGACGCCCTTCTTGGTGATCTCCTCGAACTCAACCCGCCGTACGGACAGCTCGGGGCGCTGCAGTTCCTCCATGAGGTGCCAAGCTATGGCCTCGCCTTCGCGATCAGGGTCGGTGGCCAGCAGCAAGACGTCGGCCGACTCGGCCTCGTGCTTCAATTCCGCCAGGACCTTGGCCTTGGCTTCAATGACCTCGTACGTCTCGCGAAAATCGTTGGCGACGTCGATGCCCATCTTTTTGGGCAGGTCTTTGACGTGGCCCTTGCTGGCTAGCACCTCGTACCCCTTTCCGAGGTACTTCTGGATCGTCTTGGCCTTGGCTGGAGATTCGACGATGACGAGGGTCTTGGACATGCGGCGTGTTCCCGTCCCCTGAATGCGACGTCCGAGGGGCTCGCGCAACCCGGCTGGAACCGGAGTCGGGGGCAATACTCAATCAAATCACAAAGTTACAAGTTTGAGGGCGCCCCAGGGGTCGGGAACTAACACCCCGGAGAGGGCCAGAGTCAAGATCCGTCGCTGCACCGCCGCCGGGGAGAGCCCGGTGCGTTCAGCTATCTGGTCCGCATGGGTGCAGCCCTGCCGGAGGGCTTCCAGGACCGGGTCGGGAGGCTCGCCGGCCCGGGCCGGGAGGGGCAAAACGCCTTGCGCGCCAAGGCTGACGGGGGGCCATGGGGACAGCGGCCGAGGCAACGCTCGGTGTCCGGCCACCTCCAGGAGTCGCAGGACGTCGCGGGCCCGGTCCAGGGGCAAGGCGCCGGCCCGAAGCTCCGGCACGCAGCCCTGACCGAATTTTGACCACGGCGGGTGGAGCACCACGAACAGAGGCCGACCGAGCTTTCGGGCCCACGCGGCGGCATTGCGAGCACCGCTGCGGAACGGCGCCTCTGCGACGATGACGACGTGCGACAGTGCCACCAAGCAGCCGTTGCGGGGAAAGAACGTGCTCGGGAAGGCCGGGGCGTCGTCGGGGACGAGCGACAGGTAGGCGCCACCTCGCTCGACGATCCGCCGGAACAGCCCGGCGTTCTGCTCCGGAAACGGCTTGGCCAGGCCGGCCGGCGCCACCACCAACGTCGTGCCGCCCACATCGAGCGCGCCTTCGTGCGCCGCCGTGTCGATGCCCTCGGCGCCCCCGGACGCCACGGCCACCCCGGCTGCGGAAAGCTCCGCGGCGAGCGAGCGCGCATAGGCGCGCCCCTCCGCCGAAGGGCCGCGCGTTCCTACAACGGCAACGACGGGACCCCGCGGGAGTTCTCCGTGCAGGTACAGCCGCATAGGTGGGGCCGGCAGATCACCCAGACGAACGGGCAGCCCCTCTCCCTCAAGCACACGCGCGGCATCCAGCATGGGGCCCCATCGGTCATCAACACCGCCAGTTGCTCTTGGGGACAGGGCCTTCGGCCGTGCTAGAAGGCGCAGCATGCGCTTTGTGGTGGCAACCCACGGCCACTGCTTCGACGGGCTCTCAAGCGCCGTCGTCTTCAGCCGGCTCGTGGAGGCTCTTGGTCGGAAGCCGACGCGCTTCGAGTATCGCGCGTGCGGCTACGGCACCGGGCAGGCTCGCGCCGAGGAGTCACTGCTCACGGGCGACGACAATGCGCTCCTGGACTACCGCTTCTGCCCCTCGGCCAGGCTTGGCTGGTATTTCGACCATCATCGGACGGCGTTCGGCTCGGAGGCTGACCGCGCAGTCTTCGAGCTCGGCCAGGGCTCGGGCCAGCTGTTCTTCGACTCGGGCTACAGCTCCTGCACCAAGCTGATAGCAGATGTGGCTCGGGAGCGCTTCGGCGTGGCGATGCCAGAGCTGGCTGAACTCGTTCGCTGGGCAGATCTGGTGGATGCCGCGCGCTTCGCGTCGCCTGAAGACGCCGTCGACCGCAGCTCGCCCATCATGCAGCTGGTGAGTGTTGTGGAACACTACGGCGACGATGCCTTCCTCCAAGAGCTCGTACCGGAGTTACTCTCGCGTCCGCTCGAAGAGGTCGCCCAAAGCAAGGCTATCTCCGGTCGCTACAAGCCGCTCGGCAAGAAACACGAGCGCTTCGTGGCGCAGGTGAAGGAGAAGAGCG
>JANNWK010001169.1:0-1607 GCA_031408355.1 Myxococcales bacterium | reverse complement strand
CGGCTTGAGCAAGTACTGCCGCTGGGTGCAGCGCCGTGTGACCAGATAGGTTCTTCCCGGCAACAGCTCCCTCGGTGCGGTCACTTGAGCTTGTCGGCCGAATGCGACTGCGAGTTGTGACGTTCTCCCGTCGACCCGCGTCGCCAGAAATTGCACAACCCGCGCGCACCATGCCCGACCAGTTCGGGCATGCCCGAGCAGCGTCCCTCGAAGGAACCTAAAAACCCCCACGACGCGCTGTTCAGAAAGACGTTCTCCAACGTCGAGCACGCGAAGGCGGCGCTGAGTGCGGCGCTGCCGCATCCGCTGCTGGCGCAGGTCGAGTGGTCAACGCTGCAGTTGGTAGCCGGGAGCTACGTCGACGCCGAGCTGGCCAGCTCGCAGTCGGATCTGCTCTTTACGGTCGACATGACGCGCAAGCCCGGCGTGATGTACCTGCTGTTCGAGCATCAAAGCAGCGTGGACGAGCTGATGCCGTTTCGCGTTCTGAAGTATGCCGTTCGGATCCTGGACCAGCATCTGACGGGGAGGGGGCCAGGTAAGCAGGCGCCGCCGCTGCCGCTCGTGGTGACGGTGCTGCTCCACCACAGCGAGACGGGCTGGACGGCGGGGACGGGTTTAGCCGACCTGTTCGACTCCGACCTGGTTTCGCAGCCTGCGGTTGCGCCGTTCGTGCCACAGCTGAGGTTCGTGCTGGACGACATCAGTGCCCTGACGGACGACGAGCTATCCGCGCGAGCCCTGGGCCCGGTCCCGACGCTGACCCTATGGGCGCTGCGGGACGCGCGGTCGCCTGCCAGGTTCAGGGCGTCGCTCTTGCGCTTCGCCCCGGTGCTACGGGCCCTGGCGCTCGCCGAAGGCGGCGAAGAGGCGCTGTTCACGATTTTCCGCTACTTTTCCCTGGTCGTCGAAGACCTAACGCCGCAAATTCTTCACGCCGCCCTCGACAGCGCGGCCCCCGAAACGGAGCAAGTACTCATGACCCTCGCAGAACAATGGAAGGCTGAAGGCGAAGCCAAGGGCAAGGCGGAAGGCGAAGCCAAGGGCAAGGCGGAAGGCGCCCGGCGCGTGCTGCTCCGGCAGCTTGAACTGAAGTTTGGCGAGGTGCCGCGTGCAGAGCGCGAGCGTATCGAGCAGGCGGATGAAGACCAGCTCCTGCTCTGGAGCGAGCGGATCCTCACCGCCGAGTCGCTATCCGCGCTGCTGAGTCGTTGAAGCGCGGGGTCTGGGCGCTTACTGTGCCCAGGGCCTTGTGAGTTGGGTCGGGGTGAGAGGATTTGAACCTCCAACAGCCGGCACCCAAAGCCGGCCCTCTACCAGGTTGAGGTACACCCCGTGAACGTTGAGACTAGCGCCGACGCCGCTGTCGGGCTCAGAACCTCCGGGGTTTCTGGGGATGATGAGTCATGGGCGCCGGAACGTAGATCAGAAGGCCGGTTGATGCCAGGCCAGCCTGAGCTCTCAGTCGGGAATCGGCTCGAGCGTGACCTCGAGCTTGACTGGCTCTTCGTCGGCAACGATGAGGCGATCCCACGGGAAAAAACCGGCCTTGGTGACGCTCACTCGATGCTCGCCGAGCGGCAGCCGTACGCCGTGAGCGGCCACGT
>JANNWK010001168.1:0-9251 GCA_031408355.1 Myxococcales bacterium | reverse complement strand
AAGCAGTCGGCCGCAGCGTACTGCTCGTCGCCCTCGGCGGACGCCTGATCGGCATTCTCGGCCTGCAAGACGGCCTACGGCCAGGGGCACGAGCGGCCGTCCAACACGTGCTCGACGTGGGGCTCGAACCCATCCTGCTGTCGGGCGACGCCCGAGAAACCTGCGAGGCCATCGGTCGCTCACTCGACATCGACCACTTGCGGCCGGAGGTGCCACCCAGCGAACGCGGCGACGAGATACGACGACTGAGAGACGGAGGCTCCGTGGTGGCGGTCATCGGCCGAACTCCGAACGACGACGGCGCGCTCTCGGCCGCGGACGTGTCAGTTGCGCTCTCGTCGGCCGGTTCCGGGGCCTCGGAGTGGAGCGTGCAGCTCGCCTCCGACGACGTTCGCGACGCCGCCTATTCGCTGCGGGTGGCCCAGCGAGTTCGGAACGAAGCCCGACTGGGGCTGCTGCTCATCCTGGCTCCGTCTTTGGTGGCCGTGGTGGTGTCAGCCTTTGGCTTCGCGCCCGCCGCCCTGTCGCCCATCGCCAGCTGCCTGGGCACGCTCGTTGCGCTGTCGCGCCTGCGGGCCGAGCGCTAGGCAGGGCCTCGCCGACCCGGCGGAACGAGCCCTCGCCGCCTCTACTGGCACGGCGCCGGGCACGAGCCGCCGACGTCCGTGCACACCAGCTCCGACCCGGATTCGCTGTTGGCCACGAGCTGCCAGCACGCCACACCCACGGGGTCGTAGTCCTGCTGCTGTTCGCAGACGTCGGTCAGGTTGAAGTCCACGATGGTGGCCTCGTAGATGTTCAGCTGCGGCTTTGGAATCTGTGCGGTCAGGTCGTTTCCGACCACGACGACAGCAACGCTGCCGCAATACTGCGCGTCCCCTGATTTGTAGATATAGGAGATCGAGCCGCTCTTGATGGGAAACGGCAGAGAGCTCACATTCAGGTGGAACGTGGCGGTACCGAAGTCGAAGGTCGGAGACCAAGCCCCCACCGCTGGCTAGCAGTCTCGATCGGTAGAAGCGGCCCCGCGCTTGCGCGACCCGGATTGCGGGGTGGTTTCGGGCGAGGAGGTGGGCTCGGGAGAGGTTTCGGGCGAGGCCGAGGCGGGGCCGCGCTTGCGCGGGCCTGGGCTGGGTCTCGGCGAGAAGGCCGTTATGTGGTTGGTTTGCGGGCGTCGGCCTTGGGGTTGGGTCGTGGCAGTCAACAGATTTGGGCTCGTCTCCGTGAGCGCTGGGTAACGCGACGAAAGAGTGTGAGGAGGGTGTAAGCGATGCGGCGCAGCAGCGCGACGACGAGGGCTGCGCGGGGATTGGCTTCGATCCAAGAGTGGTCGTCTTCAGCGAAAGCGGTGTCGAGAATTTGGTGGGACGTCTCGACGTGAGGTGGACCCCATCGTTCGGACCAAAAGCAGGGTGGCGTAAGCGGGACGCCTGCTCGGATTTCGAGATCATCAAAAACACATCGTAGTCTTCGTCGTCAATCAGAAAGACGCCGCGGTCGTCAGCAGCGAGCGCGACGTCACCGGACGCGTTTCGAGGGGGGTCTGGGGGGAGACTGACAACTTGTGCGAAGCCGCGCGAGGTTGGGGAAAGCTCACGCGGCCTTGTGAGCAACGCCGCGATAGAACGCGTCGGGCGTCTGGTAGCCGAGCGCCTGATGCGGCCGCGTGAGGTTGTAGAAGTCGAAGTAGCGGCCGATGCCGGCGCGCGCCTCGTCGAGGTCGTCGTAGGCGTGCAGGAACACTTCCTCGTACTTCAGCGAGCGCCAGACGCGCTCGACGAACACATTGTCGATGCAGCGCCCCTTGCCGTCCATGCTGATGGTGATGCCGGCGCGACGCAGGGCTCCGGTGAACACCTCCGCCGTGAACTGCGAACCTTGGTCGGTGTTGAAAATCTCGGGCTTCGGAAACCGCGCCAGGGCGTCCTGGAATGCCTCCACGCAGAAGGTCGACTCCATCGTGTTGGAGAGTCGCCACGCGAGCACGCGGCGGCTGTACCAGTCGATGATGGCCACCAAGTACGCAAAGCCATGCGCCATCGGGATGTACGTGATGTCGGCCGCCCAGACCTGATTCGACCTGAAAATCGTGAGGTTTCTGAGCAGGTAGGGGAACACCGGATGCTCGGGATGTGGCTCGCTGGTGTCCGGCTTCGGCGCCACCGATTCGAGCCCCATGACCCGCATGAGCCGCTGCATACGCTTGCGGTTGACCGTCGTACCCTCGGCCCGCAGCACCTCACAAAGCTTCCTGGCGCCGTAGAAGGGCCACTGCAGGTGAATCTCGTCGATGCGGCGCATCAGCGCGAGCTCCTCCTCGCTCGTGCCCACGGGCTCGTAGTACAACCCCGAGCGTCCCAGGGCGAGCAGCTCGCACTGCCGCCGGAGCGACAGGTTGGGCTGAACCTGAATTAGGGCTCGTCGCTGCTTCATCGGCGCCGCTCGAGCCCGCGGGATAAAAAATCGCGCTCGACGGTCAGCTCGCCGATTTTCTCGAGCAGCTCCTTCTCGCGCTCGGCGCCGCTGCTCGGCTCCGCCGCGTGCTCGAAGATCGAAGCGGCTCGCGCCAGGAACTCCTGCTTCCACTTGTAAATCTGGTTGGCATGGACACCGTGGCGCCGGGCTAGCTCAGGGACTGTTTCCTGCTCGCGGACGGCCGCCAGGGCCACCTTGGCCTTGAACGCTGGGCTGTGTCGGGTGCGGGTGCTTTTCATCGTTTTCTGCTCCTTTTGGTAAGGAGCAGGCGCCCTCTAGCACCACCTTAGCTGCTGGTCCGAATTTCGGGGTCCACTTCACTGTGGCCGCCAGCTGGCGGCGGACAGGCCTACCAGGTCAGGGACCGGCAATCGACCGCTGTAGCGTCGACCCTCGTTAGTCCGCTACTCAGTACACTTCGGTTTCGTTGACACGCAGCTTCTCGTCGTCATCGCGCGTTGTGGGCCCGAAGTTGAACCTAACGTGTCGGCACGTGTAGTTGGCCATCACGACACTGCTAAAGGCGTGGGAAAATGGCTCGGCCATGACCACGGACTGCTGCGCTGTCCAGTGCGCGCCGTCCATTGAGGTCTCGATGTGGTACACGAAGGCGTCGCTCGTGGGGCCGAAATTGAGCTGGAGCTTCGTTAGCGCGTAGGCTGCTCCCAGGTCGATCGCGACAGCGCCTGTAGCGTCGGTGCCCGTCGTGTCATCGCCGTCGACGACGAGCGCGAGGTTTCTCCCGGTGTCACCGCGCGTCAGCTGGTTCAGTGCAAGGTTGACAGCGTCGCCGGCTTCCTGCGGCTCCGCCGAAGCGTCGTAGAGTGCGCTGATGTTCCAGAATCCCCAGAGCTTTCCCTGGGAGTCGCTGCGTGCTTCGAGCTTGAAGTGCCGCTTGTGCTGGGTCCGAAAGCTGATTGGCGCGTAGCTATTGCCGCCGGTTGGAACGATGCTTCCGGTGGCGATGGGGTGTCCCCAGTTGACGCCGTCATGGGAGGTGTAAACGCTGTAGTCTTGCAGGGCCTGCGAGTTGGCTGACGTGTAGAGCTGATTGAACTTCTGGTCGCTGCCCATGTCGACCGCCACGTAGGAACCGACCGTGGCGCTGCGTTGGCTAAGCCAAGAGTCTGGACCGTCCAAGGCACCTAGCGGATCGATGAAGCCTTGCTCTGGCGAAGAAACTGCGCCTTGCGCGTCCACGCCGTGGCTGGTGGCGATCCAGAACTTGCGATCGAGCGGGGCCACATAGGCCGGCAAGTTGCAGCCCGGAGGCGGCTCGCCGGACTCGTAGACCTCGATCTCAGCCACCGGATTGAGGACGCCAGGGCCGCCGTCGAGGGCAGGGTTCTGATACACCACGAACCGGAGGTAGCGATAGGGGCTGACGGGGAGCCACCGCTCATCGACGTAGCTGGGGTTCTGGACCCGCAGAATGTCCGTCCAGACGCTGGCGTCGCTGGAGCCTTGGATTTTGTAGCGTTGTGGCGTGCTTGTTAGGAAGCGCACGACGCTGCGAGATACCTTTCGGACGCTACCGAGATCGAGCGCAAGGATTCCGTCCTGAGCCTTGGTCGCCGCAGAATCGGTGGTGAGCTCGCCGTCAAACGCATTGTCGGGCAGCGGGAAGGCTCGGCTGCCGGTTGGGTAGCTCCTGTGCAGCGCGAGGTTCTGGCCAAGCGGCTCCCCGGCGGCCCGTGAGCACGGGTGCTCGCTTTTGCTGCTGGGCTCGGCGCCCGCATCGACGTCGGGCGTCGCGCTCGGGGCTGGGCTTGTCGCAGCGTGCTCGAGGTCAAGTTCATCCGCCTCGTTGGATCTGGGTCCACACCCGCCGAGGCCCATAAGGACGGGAACAATCGCCAGCCTTTTCAGTCCCAGGTGCACCATTCTGCTGCGCCTAGAGACGCGAGCGGCCTGGCCGGTAGCTCAACCATCTTGCCGCTCGGGGGAACCGGTCGCCGGCTCGCCGGCAGATGCCGCCGGGCTGAGACGCGCGGCGCGACCCGCGTAGCTCAACCAATCGACACTGGCATGAACGTGGGCGATTTCAGGAACCAACATGAACCAGTTTAGAAGGCCGAATCGCGGCGTCGCCGTCCGGGCGTTTCCCTAGGGGAGCAATTGGAATCCCGCTTGGGCGAAGTGCTTATCGCCAGTGAGAACGGACTTGAGCTTCCGTTCCTTCATCACGATGAAGCTCGTGCAGTCGGTGAAGGAGAACTCCTTGTCGCGCCAGCGGAAGAACCAGGCGCGCGCCGCTTCGGCTCGGTTCGGATCTATCCACTCCCAGGTCACGCGAGAGCTGGCCGACACCTGCTTCCACCAGAGCTCGGCGGCTTCGAGGCCCAGCCGCATGCGTAGCAGGGTCAACGTCTCGTCCATGACGAAGTCGGAAGTGACGAGCACGCCGCGCTTCGATAGCCAGGTATCCCGCGCTTTGATGGCGGACCGATGCTGAGGGTCGGAGGCGTCAGCGAGCATCATCCAGCCGCCGGTGTCGACGAATAGGGACTTCACTTGCGGCGCCCGTAGAGCAGCTCATCGGCGTCCTTTGAGGTCAGGCCGTCGGAGCTGGCGCCCAAGGCCTTTGCCCGAAATACCGGATCTTCCTGGAGCGGGGGCAATGACTCCGAGGCTTCCTCGCCAATCGGAAGCAGTTGAAACGCCGGCCTGCTCCGATACAGGACCGTGAATCGTTCCCCCTCCCGAACACGCTGAACGATCTTGGGCAGCTGTTCACGGAGCTGTTTGGCGCTGATTGTCCGCGTCATCGTGGGCTAGATTAACTCAAGTTAACTCTTCCAGCCAACGCCGGGCGCGCGGCGCGAGCCGTACCCTGCGCCCCCGTCAGCGCGGCCGACGTGTCACACACTCGCGCACATCCGGGCCTGGGGGGTGAACGCTTTCACTGAGCTACTCCGCCTCATCCTGGCGTCTTCCTAGGCGTGCCGCGCTTTCGTCAGCCTGCTCCATTGGGGCCCGCCCCAGCCTGGATGGCTTGGCGGCCGGGTTCCTGGTATGAGTTGCTCTCCGGCGATGGCGAGAGAGAGCGCTGCAGCGGCGCTGGGCCTTCCCAGCGTGCCCCCCACGACTTTCGACTCGATCGACGATGCCGAGCTCGTGCGGTTGGCGATAGAGCGGGATCCGCGCGCCACGACCTTGCTTTGGAATCGCTTCTCGCCCGGCGTGCGGAGCTTGATCCGGCGAGCCATTTGGCCGCAGGGCGAGGTCGAAGATCTGGTGCAGGAGGTGTTCATCCTGCTCTTTCGAAAGCTACCCAGCTTGCGTGAGCCCACCGCGCTTCGTGCGTTCGTCTACGCGGTTAGCGCTTCGGTGGCGGCCTCGGAGTTGAGGCGGCTGCGAGTTCGGCGCTGGCTGTGGCTGACGCGCGACGGCGAGCTGCCCGAGCAAGCCGCCTCTCCGCACGATGACGATGGTCGCGAGGCCTTGGCGCGGATTTACGCGGTTCTGGGCAAGGTGGGCGATAGAGACCGCATGACCTTCGTCCTGCGCACGCTGGAAGGACTGGAGCTTTCGGAAGTGGCCAGCGCGATGGACATGTCGGTCGCGACGGTCAAGCGGCGCGTGGCTCGCGTTCACGAGCGCATCGAGCGCGAGGTCCGCAAGGATAGCGCGCTGGCGGAGTATCTTGGCTTGCTCAAGAAGCCCTCGGAGAGTGCGTCGTGAACGACAACGGTCTTGCGGTCGACAGGGTTGCTGAGCTCATTCGCGACAAGGTCAGCGGTGAGGTGAGTGTGACCCACCACCGGCAGGGCGAGCGGCGCCTGGCACTGGCCCTGGGCGCGGAGAGTCCCTCGCGGTCCTGGCATTTTGGCCTGGCCTTTGGGCTTGCCGCGGCTGTCTTGCTGGCGTTCCTCGGGCTTCAGGCCAGTCGCCTGTCCTACACGACGCAGCAGCAGGCCCTGGTGTTCTCCGATGGCTCGCGCATTCTCCGCGTTGACGGCGCCACGGGTCACGTCCAGAGCGCGGGCTTTCGTGGTGCCGAGTACGCGCTGCAGCAGGGGACGGTGGAGGTGGAGGTCGTTCATCGCTCGTTCTCCAGCTGGAAGGTGCAGGCCGGGCCGTTCACGGTTTTGGTCAGAGGCACGCGCTTCGCTGTCTCGTGGTCCGAACAGACCCGACGTTTCTCGCTGGATCTGCACGAAGGTTCTGTCGAAGTCCGGGGCGGCTTGCTCGAGGGCGGGCGCATGGTTTCGACGGGCGAACGACTGATCGTGGACGAGGCGGCCGGGCGGATCCGCGTCGAGCCCGCTTCGAAGCGCGAAAATCCGCCGCCGCCGCTGGCCCCTAGCCTCGAGCCCACTGGCCCGCTGTCAACGACGAGCGCTTCGGCCGCACAGGCGCCCGCGAGCGTGGGCGAGCTCGGTTCAGCAGGGGCGCGGACCGACAAGCCGCGGACGGACGCGACCCCGGCCGTTCCTGCTGCCCCGTGGTCGGAGAAGGTGGCCGCCGGCGACTTCAGGGGCGTTGTCGAAGACGCCCGCGCCCGGGGCATTGAGGGTGTCTTGGCCAGCGCCGGCAGCGCGGACCTTTCGGCGCTTGCCGATGCCGCTCGCTACCTGGGAGATCGCGCGCTCTCCACGCGCGCGCTCATGTCGCAGCGAGCGCGATTTGCTGGCAGCGAACGCGCCGCCCTCGCGGCGTTCTTGATGGGCAAGCTCGAGGACGAGCGAGGCCAGCGGCAAAGCGCGCTCACTTGGTACCAGCACTACCTGACGGAGCAGCCGCGCGGCACCTTCGCCCAGGAGGCGCTGGGACGAAGGATGGTGGGGCTGCGCGACGCCGCCAGCGCGGGAGCGCTGCCTGCGGCCCGCGAGTACCTGAGCCGATTCCCCGAGGGGCCCAGGGCTAACATCGCTCGACAGATCGTGGGTCAACCCTGATCGGGCTCAAGATCGCCGTTACTGCTGCTCTGCTGCTCGTTCAGTCCTTGGCGTGGTCGGCCGCCCGCGTGAGCATTCTAAAACCCGCCGAAGCCGACACCGTCCTGTCGGAAGCGGTGGTTCGTCTACAGGCCGAGCTCGCCAGCGCCGGGTTCGAGGCCGTCATCGTGACGCCGACAGCGGGGGCCGACGTTCGGACGGAGCTGGAGCGCACGGGCGCAGGCCCGATTCCCGCCGCAACGCTGGCGCTTTCTCGGGTGGCCGGCGTGGCCGCCATCGACGTTTGGGTGACCGATCGCGTGTCGGGCAAGACCTCCGTAAGGCGAATTGACGCCGTGGCCAGCAGCGACATGGTCCCTTCGGCCTTGGCGATTCGCGCGGTCGATTTGCTGCGAGCCAGCTTGCTCGAGACGACGCTGCCGGGTCGCCCCGCCGCCAAAGAGCTCACCCAGCTCCTGCCTGTCCGTCCACCGGAGCGCGGGCCGCTGGAAGGCACTTCGGTGGGCGTCGCACTGGGCGTCCTCCACAGCTTTGCCGGCTTGGGCCCAGCGCCGGTCCCCGTGGTGCAGGTCGCTCGAGGCCTGACGCGCCGCTTCGCGCTCCGCCTCGAGCTGGCTGGACCTGCCTTCGGCGCCAACGTCACCGCCAGCGCGGGGTCGGCCAGTGTGCGGCAGGAGCTCGCCACGCTTGGGCTTCAGGCCGTTTTGATGAGCGGGAGTGTTGTTCCGTATCTGACGGTCGCAGGCGGGGCCTACCACCTTCGGGCCGTCGGGGAGGCCGCGTTTCCTCACGCCAGCCGGAGCGGTGATGTCTGGGCGGCGGCCGCCGAGTTCGGCGGAGGCGCGGCCCTTCGCATGGGCAGCCGCGTGGCCTTGCGAGCTGAACTTGCCGCGCTGTTTACCTTGCCGGGCGCGGCCGTGGACTTGGGCGGCCTGGCCTCGGCCCGGGCCGGGCGTCCTTCAGTGCTAGCGAGCGCGGGGTCTTCATGGACGTTCTGAGGACGCCAGCGCTGCTCGCGGTCTTACTCGGCGGGCCGGTGGCTTGCGGCTACGACGTCGTCAACACGATTGAGCTCCGCTCGGAGCCGCCGGGTCTGGTCAAGCCCAGCGTGCGCGACAAGCTCCTTTGGCCGTTTGCCGCTGAGTCGATTTGGAACATGCCGCTGGGCTCGGGCGCGCAGTACCTGCCGGCGGCGTTGGGCTCGCCCAGCACTGTGGGCGTGGAGGACACGTACTTCATTGTGACAAGCTCAAGTGATCCTCTCCGCGAGCTTCGCTTGCCGGGTCCCAGGCCCGACACTCCCTGTGCTGGCGCGACCGTGGTGGACACACTTCTGGTGCCGAATTCGTTCGTTCTGAGCGCTGAAGCCAACTCCTCGTACGCCAACGCGACCTCGCTGCTGCTGCCCGATGGCCAGACGCTCAGGGAACTCATTGATGTCGCTCGCTGCGACGCGGGCGGGCCGATCTTCGCGTTCCCTTCCGTCACCGAAGACATTTATGGGCTCGGGCTTCGCGGGGCGCAGGGCGGCTCGGGCATGTCGGCGGTGGGGGGGAGCTTCCGAGTGGGCGAGCTGACAGGGAGTGGTAGCATTCGGCATGCCGTGAAGGTCGCGATCTGGGCGGAGCCTCACCTCTACGTTGACCCTGCCGATCCGACGAGCTGCTTCCAATGGCCGGCCGATCGCTGTGACCAGAACGCCAGTGATCCGGTCACGGGCTACAAGGGCACCATCCCGCAGATCCGGCAGGGGACGTTGCTCGCCTTACCGCCGGAGCTCACGGCCGAACAATTGGGACTCGAGACATTCCCCGGAGCCTTGCTGTTCTCGGCGCTGCAAGACTACGGGGCCTACATCACCGGCAGCAGCGGCTC
>JANNWK010001167.1:0-2657 GCA_031408355.1 Myxococcales bacterium | reverse complement strand
CGTCGTGAAGGAGGTCGGCGGCAACTTGGTGCTTGAGGTTGAAGGCGCCGACGAGCTCGGGGCCGTGCTGAAGCGCGCCCTCGAGCTGGGTCTCAGCATCGTCGAGGTGACGCCTCGCCACGAAACGCTCGAGGACCTCTTCGTGCGCGAGGTGATCACGGCCGGTGGCGCCGCGGCCTAGCTCGGCTTGGTGCTGGTCCGTCGCCGAATTACCGCTTGAATTAGCTGCAAATCTGCGCGCCCCAACTCGCGAGTGAGCAGCAAGATAGCCAGATAGACCAGTGGCGTGAGCCCCGCCGCCAGCAGCGTCAAAAGCTTGCCGGGAGGAAACGCGAGCCGCGCAAAGCCGGCCGCGACGCCCAGCGCCAGCAGCGTGCGCAGCAGAGTCAAGAGCGGCGCCAGCGCTCCCGCCGCACGGCGTACGAGCACAGCCGCGATCAACGTGGCGCCCAGGAGCCCAGCCGTGGTGGCCTGCGCCGTCCGCCAAAGCAGCTCCTCGGACAACGGAGTTCCCCGCACCCGCGTGAAGCACAGCACACCGACCAGCATCACCGCCAGGCCCGTCACCACGGCACTTTGGCGCTCGCGCCCCAAACTGTTGAGCACCGTCGTGAGGATCCCGAACACCGCGAAGGCGCCGAAGCCAAAGGCCGTCAGTCCGAGCGAGCGACCGCCGAGCGCCGCCGCGTCCGCCCCGAACAAGAGCGCGAGCAAGCGCGGCGCCAGGCCCATGGTGACGCTGAGCATAGCCCCCGCTATCACCAGCGAAATCCGCACGCCCGTGCGCACGTAGCGCGCGACAGCCGCCGCATCCTTGGCGTGCGCCGCGCTAGCCAGCATCGGAAACAGAATGAAAGTGACCGCTATCAGCACCTGATACGGCAAGAACGCAAACAGCTGCGTGGCGCGGTAAGCGCCCACGATGGCATCGGCTTTCGCCAGCGGCGCGCCCGCCGCCTGGGCCGCCTCGCTAGCAAAGCGACCCAGCAGCGTGAGGTCGGCCTGCAGCTGCAGGTTCAGCAGCACTTGCCCGATCAAAAGCGGCCCCACAAACGCGAGGTACTTGCCGACCGTGAGGCTCGACGGCCCCGCCCGGCCCACGCCCACGACGCCGAGCGCCAACGCGAGCACCGCCAACGAGCTCAGCACGAAGCCCACGGCCGCGCCCGCGGGCCCGCTCCCCCACCAACGCAGTGCCAGCCAAGCCCCCGCGACGAGACCCACGGTGCGCAGCGTCGCCGAGGTGACGTCGAAACCCGCCTGCACGAGGAAGCGCCGCTGCCCGTTAACAATCCCAATCAGCGGCGTATACAGCCCGTAAAGCACCAAGATAGCGCTCAAGATGCGCAGCGGCGTCTCCACGTGCCCCGCCCCCGCCAGCTCAGCGATGCTCGGCGCCAACAGGTAGAAAGCGCCCCCCAAGACGAGCCCAAACAGCCCGTGCACCTTCAACACTTGGCGAATCGTAAAGGGCGCGGTCTCGCGCGACGACTGCGCCACGGCCCTGCTGGCCCCCTGGATCGACATCGTCGTGACCGGGTTGTACGTCACGCTCGCGATCGACAAGACGCGCGTGAGCGCCCCATAACCGTCCAGCCCGAGCACGAGCGGCAGCAAGATCTGCTGCACGAGCCCCAGCACAATAAAATACAGCTTCGCGCCGGCCACCGCGAGCCCGCCTCGACCCGCCGAACGCGCTGTATCTTCTTCCGCCATAGCGGGGCCGTGAGTAGCACGGCTCGCGCAGGGCCTGGCGGAGCGCCGCGGGGACGCTCCGTGGGGGGGCCCCACGCGCGCCAGCCGGCCGATTTCACACATTGGCCTTATTTCTCAGACACTTCCCCTTGACCTTGCCCCCTCCGCGGGTAAGGTCGCCGCCGAATTCCGACTTAGCTCAGTTGGTAGAGCAGGCGGCTGTTAACCGCCGGGTCCAAGGTTCGAGTCCTTGAGTCGGAGCCAAAAGCAGCCGCCCGCGAACTTCGCGGGCGGCTTTGGTAAACAGCGACCTCGGGGAGCAATCTCCGGGGTCGCTGCTTTTCTAGCGCTGGAATGCGGGGGCTTTGGCGCGTGGCGGGGGCGTGGCGCGCTTGGACGGCGTTCGAGCAGAGAGTGCTGCGGGCGGGTTGAAGCGCGCGCTGAGGGCATTCTGGACGCGCGTCGCGCGCTCTCTGCTGGCCAGCGGGGAGAGAGAAGCCGAGAGCGTTTAACGATGAGCGTTTCTCCGATGACCCGCTGCTCAACGCCTGAAGACTCGGCGCGAGGTGGCGGGGGTCGTCGGGGAAACGTCGTGTTGAACGTGGCCCGGAGCGGCGGGGCGCGATCACGTGTCAGGTCGCGCTATGCGTTTTTCACCGTCGCCGGTCGGTGCATCAAGTGGGCGCAGGGTCGGTTTCGCACTGTCGCGTGCGGTGGCCGTGTCGGAATACCCGCGAGCGCGGCAGTCGGCAAGGGCTGAGCGGCTTCGCGCGTTGCCGTTCGCGCGCGCGGACAGCCTCTCCACGCACTCGGGCAAGACGGCGCCGCGGCGACGGCGTGTGCGGTCGCAATGGGCGTAGTGCTGATAGCAATAGCAAGGCGACGCTCACGGCGGTGCCCTCGAACGCGTTGCGCCGACGAGGCGACGTTCGATCGCATCTCCACATCGTGGGCAGCGCAGC
>JANNWK010001166.1:0-2026 GCA_031408355.1 Myxococcales bacterium | reverse complement strand
CGCAAGGCGGGGCTCGAGATCGAGCGCGAGGGCGCTCATGTTCGAGTCCGCCGAGTCGGGCCGCTGCGGGGCGTAGACGTCACGACCTCCCCTCACCCGGGTTTTCCCACCGACATGCAGGCGCAGCTGATGGCCCTCTGCTGCGTCGCGGACGGGCAAAGCCTGCTCGCCGAGACGGTCTTCGAGAATCGCTTCATGCACGTGCCGGAGCTCATCCGCATGGGCGCGCACATCGAAACCCGGGGCAATGTCGCGATCGTGCGGGGCGTCAAGAAGCTCTCGGGCGCCTCCGTGATGGCCACGGACCTCCGCGCCTCGGCCTCTTTGGTCATCGCCGGTCTGGTCGCCGACGACGAAACCATTGTGCGGCGCGTCTATCACCTAGACCGCGGCTACGAGCACATTGAACACAAGCTCGCTGGCGCTGGCGCCGACATCGAACGCATTGTCTTGGAGCCCGAAGAGGTTCCGTAGCTGGACTCGCCCATGACCGCTGCTACCCCGCTCACCATCGCGATCCCGAAGGGTCGCGTCACCAAGGTCCTGGCTCCGCTATTCAAGGCCGCCGGCTTGGACACGTCCGCGCTGGGCGACGATGACCGTCGCCTGATCCGAGAAAGCCGAGATGGGTCATTGCGCTTCCTGCTGCTGAAGCCCGACGACGTCCCCACCTACGTCGAGTATGGCGCCGCGGACCTCGGCGTGAGTGGGCGCGACGTGCTCCGGGAACGCCACTGCGATCTCTACCAACCGTTGGATCTCGGGATCGGAAAATGCCGCATGGTCGTGGCTGCCCCGGCAGGCAGCGTGCTGCCCGCGGTGCCGCGTATCGCCACCAAGTTTCCGCGCATCGCCAGCGAACACTACGCAGCACGTGGCATTCAAGCTGAAATCATCTACGTGGGCGGCTCCGTCGAGCTCGCGCCCATGGTGGGCCTCGCCGACGCCATCGTGGATCTGGTCGAGTCGGGCGCCACCTTGCGCGAAAACGGGCTCGTCGAAGTCGAGACACTGCTCCAGGTCTCGTCCGTGCTCGTCGCCAACCGCTCCCTCTTCAAGCTACGGCACGCGGAAATCCAGCCGCTGCTTGAGCGCCTTCGACAGGCGATGGCCGCACAGGCCAGCTCGCCCCCACCGGTCTGAAGCACCGCCCGAGGCACCCAAGCCCGGACAGTCCACCGGCGCCCTGTGCCAGAAAATGTGCCACTCCTGCGAGCCACCCCAGATTTTGGGACTCCGTTTCCGGGCACAGCTCTTGCTTCTTCCGAGCGACAAACAGATGTCGCTTCCCCAGACCCGCCGCGTTTCCTCCCCTTTTTTGGCGCTCCTGCTCGGGTTGCTCGCGGCCTGCGGGGGCACGTCTCGCGAGGGCGCGGGCGACGCAGCGGGAGGCTCGAGCGGGGGCGGGCGAACGGGCTCCGGAGGCGGGCCGGGCAGCAGCTGTCAATACCAGGGCCAGACCTACGACGACGGGGCTTCGTTTCCCGCCCTCGACGGTTGCAACGAGTGCGGCTGCGAAGCAGGAGCGGTGAGCTGCACTGAGAAGGCGTGCGACAGCTGCCAAGCCCTGGAGCGGGATTACGCCACCGCCCTGGAGCAAGCGAAGCGCTGCGATCCGAAGAGCACAGGGCAATGCGCAAAGACGCTGGGCGACAGCTTGAGCTGCGGCTGCGAAATCTTCGTGAACCCGGACAACGCCGAGTTCATCGCCGCAGCGCAGGCCGCGCAGAAGGGCTATTCGTCGCTGTCATGTGGGCAGGACGTCAATTGCGGGGCCTGCCTCCCGCCGGCTAGCAGCCACTGCTCTACCAACGGTCGCTGCGAACCCGTGGCAGATTTCGGGCCAGGCGCTGCGTGCAAGGTGAACGGCTTCACCTATCCGACCGGCAAGGGCGGCATTCCCGATCCGGTCAGCTGCAACACCTGCGAGTGCCAGGATGGTCAGCTGCTGTGCACCGAAATCGGCTGCCCCATCGAGTGTCCGTCAGGCAGCGCCTACGGCACGCAGTGCGCGCAGTGCGGCGCC
>JANNWK010001165.1:0-2312 GCA_031408355.1 Myxococcales bacterium | reverse complement strand
GTGCTGCTCGAGAAGCCGTTCGCCACCAACGCGGCCGAGGCCGCCCAGGTGGTCGACGCCGCCAAGCGCGCCGGAAAATTGCTCAGCGTGGGCATGAACCAGCGCTTTCGACCTGAATCGCAGCGCATCCAGGAACTTGCGGCCCAGGGCGCGCTCGGTCACGTCTATCACGCCAAGGCCTACTGGCTCCGCCGCCGAGGCATTCCCAAGCTCGGCACTTGGTTCGGCAAGAAAGCCCTGGCCGGAGGCGGCGCGCTCTACGACATCGGCGTGCACTTGCTCGATCTCGCGCTCTTCGTCCTTAACGACTTTGCGCCCGAGGCGGTCAGCGGCCGCGTCTACACGACCTTCGGGCAGCGCGGGCTGGGCGAAGGCAGCTGGGGACTCTCCGACCCCAGCCCCGGCGAATTCGACGTCGACGACCACGCCAGCGCCTGGCTGCGCTTCGCCGACGGTAAAACGCTCACGCTCGACGTCAGCTGGGCCATCCACCAGAAGGACCACGACCAGATGAACGTGCTGCTCCACGGCAGCGAGGCCGGCGCTGGGTGCTATCCGGGAGAGCTCTATCGCTACGGGAAGGAGAAGGGCGTCTACGAAGTCGCCACGCTCGCCGACACCCCGCTGCGCTATTCCCACGCCAATCGCTTTCACAACTTCGTCGAAGCCGTGCTGGGTCGCGAAGCGCTGTGCGTCACGCCCGAGCAGGCGCTCGCCGTGCAGACGATCCTCGACGCCATCTACGAAAGCTCCCGGCTGGGACGAGAAGTCAGGCTGACCCCGGAAAATCCCGCCTAGAAGGAAGGATCTTCCGCCCGCCGTGGTAAGCCAACGGGGTAGCCCATCGATGCGTCGCCCAGGAAATACCAAGCTCCCCGGTCTGCTCTGCGTGCTGCTTGGCTTGCTCACCCTCGCCTTTCCCAGTGTTCGCGTCGCCGAAGCGGCCTACCGCGGCTGCCGCTTCCAAGACGCGCAGAAGTTCCTGATCCGGAAGAACTTCATGCGCGGCAAGATGCTCGACGCCACGAAGATCAACAAAGCGCTCCGCTATCGAGTGGAGCGCTACGGCCGCGTCGAGGGCGCTGCCTACGAGCAGCTGAACCCGAAAACGGCTCAATCACGCGCGCGCGGCATTCGTTTCATGGGCTTGCCCTTGCAGGTCCACGAGAAAATAGCCCCGGCCTTGGCCTGCGTGGAGCACCGCATCAAGAAGGACTGCACCAAGGCCAGCGAGCGCTACCGCCCGAACGCCGTGGGCGGATTTCGCAGCGAAAACAGCTACCGCGGCGCTGAGGTCTCCAACCACCTCTTCGGCATCGCCATCGACATCGACCCCGACCGCAACCCCTGCTGCGGCTGCGTCGCGCCCTGGCCCGAGCACAAGGCCTGTCAGGGCAACGCCAAGTCCATCTTCGAGCGCACCGAGCTGCCCCGCTGCTGGATCGACACCTTCGAGCGCTACGGGTTTTACTGGCTCGGCCGCGATCCCGAGCTGAGGGACACCATGCACTTCGAGTTCCTCGGCGATCCGGATCGAATCGTCCCCAAATAGCCAAGCCGGTGTCTGCCGGTGCCGAAGTACGCTAAGCCAGCGCCGCCCCATGACGACCACAGTCTCCGCACTCGAAGCCCTCACCCGCCTGCGCGACGGTAACCGTCGCTTTGCTGCCAACGTGCGCAGCATGGAAGCCCTGGCCAGCCTGAGCCGGCGCATCGATCCGTTGGTCCAGCAGACGCCCTTCGCCATCATTCTGGGCTGTTCCGATTCGCGCGCCCCCGCCGAGACCATCTTCGACCAAGGCCTCGGGGATCTGTTCGTGATCCGCGTGGCCGGCAACATCGTCGCCCCTTCGCAGATCGGCAGCGTGGAGTTTGCCGCCGAGCGCTACGGAACCCAGCTCGTGGTCGTGATGGGCCACTCGCATTGCGGAGCGATAGCCGCCACCGTCGAATCCATGGAAGAGCAGCACCAGGCCAAGTCGCGCAACCAGCTTTCCATCACGGATCGCATCGCCACCGTCGTCGCCCCGCTCTTTCACTCTGACCTCGCGAAAGACCGCAGCGCCCTGCTACACGCCGCCACCCGCGCCAACGTGAGCGCCTCGGCCGACCACCTGCGCCACGGCTCCCGCATCATCGAGGAGCTCAGCCTCAAACAGGGCCTGCTCGTCGTAGGCGCCGAGTACGACCTACAAACCGGCCTCGTCGACTTCTTCGACGGCGCCGACTGAGCCCCCGCTCCCCCACCCGCGCCGGCGCGACCCGGAGCGCGACCGGCCCCAGGGCCCACCCGCGACGGCCTTTGTGGCCCC
>JANNWK010001164.1:0-6232 GCA_031408355.1 Myxococcales bacterium | reverse complement strand
CGGCGCCAGTCAGCGTAGGCACTCTGATTCGAGGCAAACAAGATACCCGCAGCGGCCAGGCTCGCCACGCCGACGCCGCCGGCCAAGATCGCGCCCGTACGTTGCAGGCTCGCGCGGCGTTGTCGTTCGTCGCGCAAACGAAGCAGCACGCGGTCACGCGCATCGTTCACGCTCGGCTGAGCCCGTGCGGCTGAGCTTCTGGGCAGCACGAGCGCCAGGCTCGTGCTTACTTTTCCGGCAATTTCGACACCTTCGACGCGAGACTCGTAACCCTCCAAGGTTACCGCCACGGCGTGCCAGCCAGCCGTGAGCCGAATCGGTGCCGCCGCTGACGACGCATCGAGCGCTACGCCGTCCAAGCTGAGCTGGGCCTCGGGCGGTGAGACGGAGAGCGTGAGCGACCCAATGCGCTGACCCTGATACTCCATCAAAGACGCAGCTTGCGCGCGACGCTGCGCGTCGCTCGTGGGAGCCTCCGCCAGAAAGTGCTCGAGCGCCTCCACGGCTTCGACTGCGCGACCACTGGCTGCGTAGGCTTGCCCCAAATTGTAGAGCACCGACGGGTGTGGCTGGAGCGCGTAAGCTTGTTTGAATTCGCTGATCGCTTCCTCCAAGCTGCCTTGTTGCGCCAGCAGGTAGCCGCGCTCGAAGTGGCGCGAAGCTTCCGCGGGCGTCACGCTGGTTTGCGCGTGAGCAGCGCTCGGTTCGATCAACGCGGACACCGCGACCAGGAGGGCCCATTTACTAAGGAAGGTACGGATTTCGGCCATCGAAGCTCGGTTGTGGTGGATCGAGCCGAAGAGGACGCTCCGAGCTTGGCGGAGGCGCGCTGTCTGGCGGCTTCTGTGAAGTGGCGGGGTGTGATCGTCGCGTGAGCGTGCCCGATTGCGCTCCAAGCCCCGTTGGCGGCCCGCCTGAGGAGAGCGGGGAAAGAGCGGAAGGAGTGCCAGGAGCCAGCAGCGCCTCCCCCGCAGCAGCCTGCTCGCTCGACGGCGCCGTAGCAGGCATGGCGCGAGCAAGCGCCTCAGCCCCGGCCGCGGCGGCTGGTGCTCGATGCAGCACGAAGCCACCTAGCGCGAGCCCGAGTAAGAATACCGCGAGCCAGGAGCCCCAGCGCAGCCACAGCGGCATGGGCCGCTTCGCCATTGCAGGAGCGGCGTCGTTTTCGACGTCGGCGAGCAGCGGAGGCTTCGACTCGTCCTCGGGCAAGGTGTCGTTCGATTCGACCGAGTGGCCAGCGATCTGCAGGCCGTGCAGTTGCCTGAGTGGACCGGCGAAGGGCAACAGGGCGCGCGCCAGCTCGAGGGCGGTTGGGTAGCGCTCGCTCCGTTGCTTGCTGAGCGCACGTCCCAGCACGTCCACCAGCTCTCGCGGGACCTCTTCCGCGAGCTCTTGAATCGGGCGCGGCGCTTCGTTCATGATTCGAAACAGGGTGCGCTCGAGACTGTCGGCGGCGAACGGCGCGACCCCGCACAAGCATTCGTACAAAACGATGCCGAGCGCGAAGACGTCGCTCTCGGGCCCAGGAGCTGCGCCAGAACGAATCTGCTCGGGCGACATGTAGCGCGCGGTTCCGACCAGCACTCCGTCGCTCGTGGTGTGCGCACCCTCGACCTGGGCCACCCCGAAATCCAACAAGACGCAGGCCTCGCGCCCATCGTCGCGCCGCGTCTGCCAAAGATTCTCGGGCTTGAGATCGCGATGCACAAGCCCGACTTGATGTGCGGCCGTTAGTCCGAAGCAAACGTCGATACCAAGGTTGCAGGTGCGCACCACCGTGAGCTCGTGCTCGGCGTCCAGCACCGCCCGCAAGGTTCGACCGCGCAGCAGGTCCATCACGAAGAACGGAAAGCCATCCGGCAGGATGCCGTAGTCGAAAATGGAAACCACGTGCTCGCTCGTGATGCGCGACAGCGCGCGCGCTTCACGGCTGAAGCGGCGCGTCAGTGAGGGGTTCGATTGCGCCGTCCGCCGCAAGACTTTGAGTGCCAGCTTGCGACCGAGCGTGACGTGCTCGACCTCGTACACGTCTGCCATTCCGCCGCTGCCAATGTGCGATAGAACGCGAAAACGTTGATCGATGACCTTGCCAACCAGCTCAGGCCCGTCGCTTGGTTGCGAGTGCTTGAGGGCGCGCACAGCCGTCGGCTTCAAAGCAGACGCGAGCACTAGTCCCTGCTTCGCAGCCCGACGTTCGGTTCGCCGCCGAGCTCGGCCCGCCCTGCGCTGCCCTCGTCTGCCAAGAGCTCCGCAGGCGTTCGTTCCCCGAGCAAACGGTAGGCGCGCTGCCTGGAGATACCGGCCTCACGCGACGCGCGCGAGAGATTGGCATGGACACCAAAAGCCGTCTTCAGGCGGCGGAGATCTTCGGCGTCTTGCTCGGAACTGGCGCGCTTCGGCGCGGGGGGCGGCTGCGACGAAACCGGTCCCCCCTCTTCACCCAAATGGCTGCGACGGAGTACTGGCTCTGCGCCGTGCAGCGCCAATAGCCTGCGCGCCAGAAGCTCGAGCTCGCGCACGTTGCCAGGCCAGGCCTGTAGCAGCAGGTGCTCGAGCAATCGACCATCGACTGACGGCGCGCGGCCGCCCGAGTACTTGCTCAGAAAATGCGCGAGCAGAATCGGTATATCGACGCGACGCTCGCTCAGCGTGGGCACGCTGAGCACGATGCCGGAAAGCCGGGCCGCGAGTTCCTCGCGCAAACGCCCGCTTTTCACGAGCTCTCGGATCGGGCTGGGGCTGGCGGCGATCAACCGGAGATCTACCGGGATGGGCCGCGTTTCACCGAGCGGCACTACCTGCTGCTCCTGCACGACGCGCAGCAGCTTGGCCTGAACGGAGGGGGCCAAGTCATAGAGCTCGTCCAAAAAGAGCGTACCGCCGCTGGCTGCGCGCACGTGGCCAAGCGACGCTTGCTCCGCGCCCGTGAACGCGCCTTTGCGATAGCCGAACAGCTCCGCCTCGGCGAGCGTGGGCGGAAGCGCGCCGCAATTCACGGCCTGCAGCGGGCCTTTGCGACCGCTCTCGTGATGAAGGAGGCGCGCCACGCCTTCCTTGCCGACGCCGGTTGGCCCTTCGAGCATGACGGGCAGCGTCCCCGGCGCTACCCGTCGCACCACCTGGCGAAGCTCGCTCAAGCCGGGACCAAACCACAATCCCGGCAAAACCTCCTCGGTTCGCGGCGGAGCTAGCTCGTCCAGACACGCAAAGACCACGCCGACTGCGTCCCCGAGCCGCAACACGTCACCAGCGCTGAGCGCGGACTGGGTGAGCCGCTCACCATTCAAGAACGTGCCGTTGGTGCTGCCGACATCCCGCACCTCGATTAGCGGGCCCTGTCGCCGCAGCTCGGCGTGCAGACGCGAAACCCCTGGAAACTCCAGGCGCACGTCAGCTTCGGCACCACGGCCCAACACCAGTTGGCGGGCATCGAGAGCCAGCGGCGGAGCCGCGCCGAGCCCGGCCCACACGAGCCACAGACCGGTTGCGCCGGCGCCGGCAACGGTGTCGTTCAGGCGTAGGGTGGTCGCGTCGGTATCCAAAGGTGGCTCGAAGGGCAGATATCACAAGGCCCCTATGACGTCATGCGCACTACCGATGAGGAGTCTCCTATCCTGAAGTCGAAAATGCCACGCGTTGCGCAAACGCGCGGTCTGCACCGCCTCCCCTCCGCCACCGTCCACGGATCTGACCCAGGCCGGCCCCCCGTCCCGATTCGGCAACGCGCCCCGTGGGCAAGCTAGGGGCGCCGCTTGGCGCCGACCAGCACACGCGACTGCGGCGCACATCTCCGTGATGGGTGGGCGACTTTTTTGAAGGTACCGCTCCCGCTAACGCGTCATCGTTGGCGTCATTGCTGCGAGCTAGCCCTTTGCAGAGTCGAAACGCGACCCCGTCCGAACGAGCGCTGGGCCCGACCGTGCCGGCAAGGCTCCCGTTCCGTCGAAAATGCGACCGGGCGCTGTCTGGCGTGCGAGCCGCCCGCAGCGAATCATGGCATCTAAGCTCTAAGCTCAGCGGCTTAGTGGCACTCTTTGAGGAAGATACTCACGGCCTCGCACGTTAGTCCGGCCTTGCAATCGGTTGTCGTGCAACAGGTAGCACCCGACGCGGAAGGGGCGGCGCAAGTCAGCCCAGCGCCCGCGCTGCAGTTCATCGGGCGACACAGCAGACCCGACTTGCATTGTGCGCCGGCGCAGCAGTTTTCACCGTCGCCCAAGCTCTGCGAACAGAGGCCGGTCGCCGACGAGCAGGGAGCACGGCGGCAGAAGGCGTTGCTGACGCAGTCGCTGTCTGCTTCACACGCCGCACCCACAGCCGTCGAGCCCGGCGCGGAGCAGACCGCGTTGTTGCAATTGCGGGAGGCGCACTCGCTGGGGTCCTCACAGCTCCAACCGTTGGCAACCAGTCCCGAAACACACTGGCTCGGAGCGTTGGGCGGGCTCGAGCAGTTTCCCGACTCGCACACCGCGTTGTTCAAGCCGCAAGCGTCGCCGTCTTTGACGCAGCTGAGCTTGGTGCACTGGGTGCCGACGCAGCGCGCTTCGGTGCCGCAGTCGCTGAAGTTGGAGCAGCTCGCGCCGGTCGAGCATCCGTCGTCGCTGCTAGAGGAACAGCCGGGGATGAGCGCCGCTGCCGCGAGCCCGAGCCCGATGAGAAACCTGAATCCGAGCCCGCGCTCCCCTTCAGCCTGCTGCATGGTCGGGACCATATCGGGTCAGGGCTAGGCTCGCTAGAGGGCCTGTCCCTGAATTCTCGCCCGTAAACGTGAACGTAGCGTGAACGTGAACGTGAACATGCCCGACGGTCCGTAAGGAGACGTCGGGCGCTCTTGTTGGTAGGCCGGGTTCCTGGCGCGGGCCAGGCCCGCGCGCGCTGCGGAGCTGCGGGCAGCTGCCCGCGCAGTGCAGGCTTTCCATTGAGACGAGGGTGTGCTTCATAGACCGGCAGGATGGTTCGTTTACAGCCGGATCAGCGGCAGGCCAGCGGCCTTCCGGCCCGCGGCCCCGAACATACCGGAGCAACTATCAGCGGCTTTTGGCGCGAATTTCCGCCCTTCCTCAGCTCGCAACTTCCACCTCGGTCGTTGATTTTCCTAGCCGCGAGGTGTCAAGTTCTGAGGGCGCGCCAAGCGAAGACCGCCGACGCATGCCCTTTCATGGCGGTGCAGTCTTCGAAGACGAATCGGCCAACGTGATCGAAACCAGCGCTCGCGAACAAGCGCAATGAAGGGCTGTTCACGATGGGCTCGACCACGACATCAGCGCTCAGCCCGGCGGGATTCAAGCTCCTGGCCGCCTCAATTAGCTTGCCAGCAACTCCCGACCGGCGGCTGGAGGCGGCCACGGCCAACTGGGCGATGTGGCGAAGGCTGTATAGGTCTTTTTCGGCGATGCCTTGGGCCAAGTAGGTAGGCGACTGTCGAGAGAGGTACTCAGCGTCGGCAACAAGCGCGTAGCCTGAAAGTGTTTGCCCGTCCATGGCGCAAAGCAGAGTCGAGCCGCGCGCCAGAAGGGCATGAACATCAATCTCTAGCCACTGCGCCATGAGAAAGCCGCTGGTCGAGGGAGAACTTTGCCTCGCCAGCAGAGAGCTCGCCTGAATGGCTAGGATCGCGTGAAGCGGAATGCCCTCGGAGGACTCCGAGAACACTCCGATCGAGATGCCCGGCGATGCATGTTTCAGCAACGTAACGCCCAATGATTATGCGAGGTGCTCGTCATCGGTCAAGCGCCAATGAACCATTGCCTATTGCCGGGCGCCAGATCTCGAGCATAGACTTATATGGGGTGCACCAAATGACAGCGCGAACAATCATAAGAGTAGTGGGCGCAAGTGCCGCGGAAGCGACGCGGGAGGCGGGTAGCCTTCGGGGCCACCTTCTCGACGTCGGTCCTGGGGACCTGGCCATCGACTTGATTAAAGAGGACAAGACCACTCAGGACATGGGAGCGACCCTGGTTCTCGCCTTGGGCGCCCCGGCGGTGGTGGCGATAGCGCACGGTATCGCTGATTGGCTTCGTCGCCGCCGCATAGGATCGACGATCGAGCTCGAGATTCGAGGGAATCGAGTGCGGGTGACCGGAGAGGTTGCCGACAATCCAGCACAGCTCGAGGGGCTCATACGCGCGCTAACGAAAGGTGAACCGGGGGCGTGATTGATCGCGCCTAGTTCTGGAAGCACCATCCTTGCGGTGGTCTTTGGGGCGGCTCGTTTCCCCTCCGCTCCGAG
>JANNWK010001163.1:0-5223 GCA_031408355.1 Myxococcales bacterium | reverse complement strand
CGATCCGGTTCGGTCGGCAGCGCGGCGGGCTTGGCGACCGCGACGAGGCCACGCCCGCGGTAGAGCAGCTCGATCGCCGCGCTCGGCCGCGGCGCAAAGACCTCAATCAACGCCCCTTCGGAAAGCCGGACGGCCTCGATGCTCACGCGTTGCCCGTTCACGAACGTCCGCCCGTCAGCGAGCGCCCTCAGCAACCCATGTGACCTGAGCAAATCGGCAAGCCCGAAGGGCCCGCCCGGGCCCACGACCCACCGAAACAGTGGGAAACTCATCCCACGCCGGCCGAACCACCCGTCGCTTTTCGAACCAGTTCGACCAACACCGGATCCGTTTCAAGCGCTGAGCGCAGTTCCGCCCGCACAAACTCCAACTGCTCGGGCGACACGAGCGAGAGCAGCGGCGCCACCGCGCTCTCAACCCGCGCCTCGAGATACTGCTCTACCCCAAGTTCGCCGCGTTCCAGCGCCGCAAGTTCCGCGCTGCCCCCGAGCGCGGCGCTCGGAGTCGCGGCGACTCCGCTCGCTGCGAGCTCGAACGCGCTTCCCGGCACAGACGCCGTATCGACGGGCGACGCGCCTGCCGGTAGGACGCCGCCGCCACGCTTGCCAATTCCGTCGATGCTCATGGCCTTCTTCGCGCCTCTCGGCAGATGTTAACGCGAATCAGCGAATGTTGCCGATGGCGTTTTTCACGGTGTCGTGCCGGGCCTTCAGCACGTTCGAGATGGCTGAATAGCTGCGGCTCTCGGCGCTAATGCGCTCCTGGATCTCGATAAAGTAGAGGTTCTGGTTGGCGCTCTGGCTGAGCGCTGCCTCGACGCCACCCCCTTCCGGGGCCGAGCCAACTAGCCCCGGTCCCGAACCGGTGGCCGCGCCGGCGGCCCCTTCCGGCGTGGACGTGCTGGCGCCTGTCTGCGCCCCTGGATCGCCCGGGGTCGTGTGCCGCAGCGCCGCCGCGAGAATCGGCCCACCGGGCAGGCGGGTCACCGCCCCCTCAGCGCCGCTCAGAATCGCACTGGCCCCCGCCGTCATGACGGACTTGAAAGGCTGGCCAGGGGCCGCGGTAACGCGCGACGCGCTCCCCGACGTCAGAACCCCCGTGGAAGGACCCCCTGTACCGATACGTGTTGCCATCTCGTTTGCTCCTTGGTGTAGGCCTCACCCCTTCGGCCAGCCGCAACCGCGGTTGTGCAGAAAAGGCTGGTCGCCGCCGGAACGGTGGGATGGCAGCGCTCGCCTTGCCTCCGGAACTCGCGAAACGCATGCTCCGCCTGGTGCCAAAGCCGTCCGTCGTCGAAGCCAGCGCTCCCCGCAGTCAACGTCGAACACTGCTCGAGTTAATTCGCTTTGGGAGCGTCGGCGGCTCAACAGCCGTCCTCTACTTCGTCCTTGTCTGGATCCTGGCGAAGCTACTCCCCTCGCTCCCGATGTGGGTGATCGCCGCGTTGGCATCGGGACCACCACTGCTGGCCGGCTACCTGCTACATCGGTCGTTCACGTTCAACAGCCAAGCGCAGCACAAGAACAGCGGGCCGCGTTTCCTGATGGTGCACCTGGGCGCCACGGTCATCAACAGCCTGGTCATCTGGCTCGGCACCGATTTGGGGCACCTCCCCTTTGTGCCCGTTCAGCTAGGCGCGATCGGTGTGCAGGTCATCTTCACGTACCTGAGCCAGAAGCACTTCGTTTTCTCGTAGCTGAGGCGGCGGGCGCCTACCGCGTTGCGCGATGGCACTGGCTTTGACGCAGCAGGGCTGACTGGTATAGAGCCCCGACCATGACTCGCGCCGATCGCCTTGGCTTGTGGCGGGGGCTGGCCTGCGCGCGCCAATCGGCTCGAAGGACGAGAGCCCCAGCGAGGGGCGCGCCGCGCACTGAAAGCCTTCCTAAAAGCCCACGGCTCCGGCGCACGTGGAGTAACAGCTTCTTCGCAATCCATGAGCCACCCTCGTCAAGTCGCGGCTCGTGCCGTTAGTGCGCTACACTCGGAGGCACCTATGATCGGACTTAAAATCCCCTTCAACAGGGCGTCGCTCGTCGGCACTGAGAGCGAAAACGTTCTCAAGGCCTTCGCCGAGATGCACATCGCGGGCGACGGCGGCTTCACGCGAAGGTGCCACGAGGTCCTTGAGCAAACGCTCGGGGCGCCGAAGGCGCTCCTCACGACTTCCTGCACGCATGCCTTGGAGATGGCCGCGCTGCTGCTCCGAATCGAGCCGGGGGACGAGGTCATCGTGCCGTCGTTCACCTTCGTGAGCACGGTCAATGCTTTCGTGCTGCGCGGAGCGCGCCCCGTGTTCATCGACATTCGCCCCGACACCCTCAATCTGGACGAGCGGCTGCTTGAGGCGAAGGCTACCGCAAGGACGCGCGCCATCGTGCCTGTGCACTACGCCGGCGTCGGCTGCGACATGGACGTCATCTGCCGGTTCGGTCTTGAGCGAAGTATCCCCATTGTCGAAGACAACGCCCACGGCCTATTTGGCAAATACCGCGGCCGTAACCTCGGCACATTCGGGGCCTTTTCCACGCTCAGTTTTCACGAAACCAAGAACATCACCTGCGGCGAAGGCGGCGCGCTAATCATCAACGAGCCCGCGTACATCGAACGCGCGGAAGTGATTCGCGAGAAAGGCACCAACCGCAGCCAGTTCTTCCGCGGGCAGGTCGACAAGTACGGCTGGGTCGACGTGGGGTCGAGCTATCTGCCATCCGAGGTTCTCGCGGCTTTCCTGGTCGCGCAGCTCGAGGAGTGGGAAAACATCCAGCGGCGTCGTCACAGCGCGTGGAGCCGCTACCAAGCGGAGCTTGGGGCGTGGGCAGAGCTACAAGGCATCGGCCTGCCTTTCATTCCGGCCGAAGCCGAGCACCCCGCCCACATGTTCTATCTCCTGCTGCCAAGCCTAGAGCAGCGACAGGCGTTCATTGCGCACATGTGGCAGGCGGGCATCATGACGCCCTTTCATTACGTCGCGCTCCACACCTCAGTCATGGGTCGCAAGCTGGGTTACGGCGAGGGCGACTGTCCCGTGACGGAAAGCGTGAGCGACCGGCTCGTCCGGCTGCCGCTGTATGCGTCCATCTCGCACGAGGACCAGGGCACGGTCATCGATCAAGTTCTCAAGTTTCGCCTCTGAAGGTTCTGAGATGCCACCCGCTCGCAGCGCGATGGACCCAGCGTTCCAAGAAAAGATCGCCACCCGGCTGCGGCCGGAGTGTCGCGACACCTATCGCTCCGAGCGCTCGCAGTTCGTGGTCAAGGAGTTCCCGGCCGCCGAGGTCCGCAGCGACTTTCTGAACGACCTCAAAGATCGGATCAAGCACCGCTTCGGCCCGATCTACCCACTCTTTATCAAGCTCCTCAGTCCCGTGTACGAGGAAGATCCCGTCCCGGACTTTCTAAGCTCAGCGCCCGCCAACGCGTTCACGGTCAATCTGGGTTCGGGCACGCACGCCTATTCAGGAACGGTCAACGTCGATGGCGTGGGCTATGCAAACGTCCACATCGTTTGCGATCTCGAGGTCCTGCCCTTCCTGGACGAGTCGGTGGATCGGCTGCTGAGCATTGCCGTGCTGGAGCACGTCAGCGAACCCGAGCGGCACATCAGCGAGTTTCGTCGCGTGTTGAAGCCCGGCGGCTCAATGCTGGTCTACATCCCGTTTCTTCAGCCGTTCCACGCATCGCCTCACGACTACCAGCGCTATACCGAGGCGGGCATACGCCACCTCTTCCGAGATTTTGAGCACCAGCTCGTCACGGTGGGCGGTGGCCCCACGAGCGCGCTTATCTGGACGTTGCAGGAGTGGCTGGCGATGACGCTGTCGTTCGGCTCAATGCGCCTGTATCGCGCCCTTCAACCGGTATTCTGGTTGCTGTCACCGCTGAAGCTGTTTGATTTCTTTCTCAGTCGGCACCCCGCGGCCAAGGTCGCCGCTTCCGGCTTCTACCTCGAAGCCCGCAAGCCCCAGACCTGAGGGGTGGCCAGCCGGTCGACGCGCCCTCTTTGGCAGCTAGCTCCGCCCCAAAGTGTCAGTCCACATCGCGGCAGCGAAGCTGCTTAACCTGCTGCAATTACATAGCTTTCTGGTTTCCTCCGAGACCAGGACAAGCGGCCGCATTTTGCATGCTTGCTCTTCGGTTATTATTGTCTACCTTTAACGACACTGGCCCGTGGTGGTCGGTCCCATAATTTGGCTTAGGAATTGCGATGGCCGGACATACTTCGGGGTCCTTCAGGGAAAAACTCTCTCCGTTTTTGCGCGAAAAGCTCGCCTCCCTAGGCGAACGGCACGGGCAAACCTCAGCGCTTCTGCACAAGCTGGCCGACCAGTACCTGGTAGATCCGCGCGAAACCCCGATCCAGGACGAGGGAGAGCGGAGTCGGCACTACGAAGCCGACATGACGTTCGAGCACGAAGGCGTGACGCTGAAGGGCATCGAGCGGCTCTACCGTCGTACCTTCCTCGTCGAACCGACGAACGTTTGTGCCGCCCACTGCCGCTACTGCATCCGGGGGTTTTACGACCCATTCAACATGACGGAAGAGGCGCTGCTGGCATTTGCCAAGTTCGCCGGCACGCCTGAGAACCGTGACGACATCAGGGAAATCCTGATCACTGGGGGTGATCCGCTCATGGTGCCGAAGCGGGTGAATTTCCTGATCGATGCGCTCGCCGCTCACGCCCCCAACGTGAACTTCATTCGCCTCGGGACGCGCGTCCCGCTCCAGGAGCCGGGCCGCGTCAATGCGGACGTTATGAACGCGCTCAGGCGCAGACCCGGCCTGCGCATCGAGGTCGCAACGCAGATCAACCACACGGTGGAGTTCTTCGACGAAACGAAGGAAGCGCTGCTCAAGTTGCAGGATCAAGGGATCCGTCTGTACAACCACATCGTCCTACTCAGGGGCGTCAACGACACCGTCGAAGAGCTGCTGGAGCTTGTGGACGCCTGCCGCAGTCACTGGATCGAAACCCATTACCTCTTCCATGGGGTCCCCATGAAGGGAATGGCCCACTTGCGCACCACGCTGGATGAGGGGATCGCCCTGATCACTGGAATTACGAACAGCGGCATTGTTTCGGGCCGGGCCAAGCCGCAGTTCACGATGATGACGGACGTCGGCAAGATTACGCCGTACGCAGGCACTATCCTGAAGCGCGACGGCCAAAGGGTCCTGCTGCAGTCCGCGTATTCCTACGCTGAACGAAAGCGCTGGAACCC
>JANNWK010001162.1:0-2686 GCA_031408355.1 Myxococcales bacterium | reverse complement strand
TGAGTCAGATGACCGAAGAGCTACGGGGAGCGTTGAGCGAATGAGCATCGCTGAACGCACCTTAGCCTTCGGGCCAACCGGTTCGCTGCATGGCGTGTTGACGGAACCGGCCCCCGATCGACGGATCCCTGGCGCGCCAGGCGTACTCTTCTGGAACGTTGGGCTGAACCACCACGTCGGGCCCCACCGCGTCTTCGTAGATCTGGCGCGTCGCCTCGCGCATGCGGGGTTTTGCAGCCTTCGCTTCGACACCTCGGGGCTCGGGGACAGCGCCTCCAGCCTCGACGACGCCCGGCCCGACGCGGAACGCAACCTGGCGGACGTGCGCGATGCCATGCAGGCGCTAAGAAAGCACCGCTCTATCGGGCGCTTCGTGCTCGTGGGCTTTTGTTCGAGCGTGGACGCCGCCCACGCGGTCGGCGTCGCGGATGATGACGTCGTGGGCATCGTCTATCTGGAGGGCTACCAGTTCAGGACGCCACGGTTCTACCTGCAATACCCGGCCCGGCTCTTGAATCGCCACAGGTGGGAGCGTCTGCTGCGCTTGAAGTACCCCCGACTCTTCGGTGAAGCAGTTCAGGTCAGCGATCGCAGTATGGAGAACGAGCGGGTGTTCCTGCGCGACTATCCAACGCAAACGAGTCTGGCTCGCGACGTGCGGCAGCTGGCTCGCCGGGGCGTAAGCCTCCTGTGGATCTACAGCGGCGGGGATACGAACTACAGTTATCGCCAACAGTTCTTCGACTTTACGGGGCTAAGTGAGCGGGAGGGCAAGCTCGATGTGGAGTTCTATCCAAACGCCGATCACACGTTCTTCCTGGTCGAGCACCGCGAGCGAGTGATGAGCAGAGTGCTCAACTGGTTGCGCCGCGAGTTTGGCGCGCCGCCGGTCGCAGCCGAACCGAGACTCGCCGACGGCGCCGAGCCAGGCCCGTCTGACGCATGATTTCACGCCGAGCAGGGTGTGAGGCTTGGTCGCGAGCCCCGGCGGAGCTACGCTCCCGGCTTCGCAAAAAATGAGTGTCCCCTCTTTCCTTGAGCGTTTCGAAGCGCAGGTTGATCGCAGCCCTGACGCCACGGCCGTCACGCTTGCGCGATGTTCTCTCAGCTATCGGGAGCTGGACGCGAGCGCCAATCGGCTAGCCAGACACTTAATCGACCTGGGACTTGCGCCGGACGGGCTCGTAGCGATCGCGGCGGAACGCTCACTCGAGTCCATGGTCGGCATACTCGCTGTGCTCAAGGCCGGCGCTGGCTACCTGCCGCTGGACCCTGGTTACCCGGCGGAGCGCCTCGCTTTCATGCTCGAGGACGCTCAACCCACGATCGTACTGCGGCAGACGGGCGTTCTCCTGCCAGACCCGCCTGCCACCTCGAAACAACTCAACTTGAGCCTCGATGCGCCCGAACTCTCGATGGGAGACGCTTCGCGCCCGCTAGCGCGACATGCACCCGCAAGTCTGGCGTACGCCATCTATACCTCGGGCTCTACTGGCATGCCCAAGGGCGTCGCGATGGTGCACGGCGCGCTCGACAACCTGATCGACTGGCAGCTGCGAGATTCACAGGCCGGAGCCGGCACAGCCACCCTGCAGTTTGCGCCGCTCAGCTTCGACGTGCACTTCCAAGAGATATTTTCCACCTGGTGCAGCGGCGGGCGTCTAGTACTCATTAAGGACGAGCTTCGGCTTGAGATCCTACGTCTCCTTGAGCTGATCGAGAGCGAGCGCATCGAGCGGCTCTTCCTGCCCTTCATCGCGCTCCAAAGCCTGGCCGATATCGCCGTCGGGCATGACCGCCTACCGCGCACCCTGCGCGAGGTGATCACAGCCGGCGAACAACTGCAGATCACGCGGGCGGTAGCGCAGTTCTTCTCAGCGTTGCCGGACGCGCGGCTGTTCAATCACTACGGGCCGTCGGAGACGCACGTCGTGACGTCGCATCTGCTCTTGGGAGCGCCATCGAACTGGCCCGCCCTGCCGCCGATTGGTCGTGCTCTGCCGAACGTTGCGCTCGTCGTCCTGGGAGATGACGGCAGCCCCGTTAGCCCCGGGGAAGTGGGGGAACTGTTCCTGGGGGGTGTGGCACTCGCGCGGGGCTATTTGTTCCGCCCTGAGCTCACGGCTGAGCGTTTCGTCACGCTCGGTCCTGAAAGCGGGCAGGTCGCCGGGCAACGCTTCTACAAGACGGGGGACTTGGTCCAAGAGTTGCCGGACGGCACCCTGCAGTTCCTGGGTCGCTCCGATGGGCAGGTCAAGGTGCGCGGCTACCGGATCGAGCTCGGCGAAGTGGAGGTTGCGCTTTCGGCGTACCCGCACGTCAAAGAGGCAGCCGCGGCGGTCTATGAGCCTCAGTCGGGCGACAAGCGCATCGCGGCCTGGGTCGTCCTTCAGCCCGGTGGAGATCTGGCGGCCCTGCGGGTCTTCCTGCAGCAGCGCCTGCCCGACTACATGCTTCCCGCAAGCTTCACCCAGATCGCTGCGCTGCCACGCACGCCAAGCGGCAAGGTCGACAAGCGTTCACTGCCAACGCCGAGCATCGAGCGGCCCGCCCTCGCCAGCGAGTACGCGACCGCCAGCACGGCCACCGAACAATGGCTCCTCGAACTCTGGGAGGAGATCCTCAGCGTGCGCGGCATCGGGATCCGCGACAATTTTTTCGAGTTAGGGGGAAACTCGCTCTTGGC
>JANNWK010001161.1:0-6119 GCA_031408355.1 Myxococcales bacterium | reverse complement strand
GAGCGACCAACGGCGCCTGTCTGTGACCGTACCGAGCCGACCGCGCGCGCCTAACGTGTTGTGCCGGCCGCGCACGCCGAGTCCGGCTCCGTAGACCAAACCCGTTTGGGTCGTCTCAATGAGCTCGGGGTCCACGAGCTGTTTGGCCCGTAAGGTCTGGAGCCCCAGGTGCGCGCCGCCGACTTCGGCGTTGAGCCAAACCCACTCGAGGCCCCGCCCGGAGTCCTCCTTGTCCGCGAGCGCCAATTCTCCCTCGGGTGACGGCGCCGCCGGATCCGTGGGGCCAGGCGCCGCGGAGTCCACGGCCTCCGGAGGACGCAGACCGCCGGCTTCGAGATTGCTTTGAACGGGCGGCTCCTGAGCCCCAGCAAGGCCAGTGGTCGCAAGCACACCCAGAGCGGCAAGTAGCGAAGGGCTCCTCATCTCCCAAGCATACCTCGGGTTCTCGCGATTTCGATGTGGCGCGCCACAAGGCCGTTCAGGGCCGAAAGCTCGGCTCGCTGGGGCAGACGGGCCAGCGCACTTTGCACCAACTCGAGGCTTGGCACATAGAACGGGAGATAGCTAGCATCGCCCCGGGTGCGCTCGAAGAACACGAAGCGCCCAGCGTCCTTCAGCTTGCGCTGAACCGTGATGATGTCGAACTCGAAGCGCAGGCGAAGTGACTGCGCCTCCGAAAGTCCAAGCTCGAGGGCGTAATCCGCGAGGCGCGCGCTAACGAAGGGCTCATCGAAAGACTGATAGCTATCGCGGAGAAGCGCCACCAAGTCGTAGGCGCGCGGACCCAGGAGCGCGTCCTGAAAGTCGATCCACGCGAGCGATCCATCGCCAAGCGCCAGTAGGTTTCGGCTCTGGTAGTCGCGATGCGTGAACCCGCGGTCGAAGCTGAGGAGGGTCTCGACCAAATAATCTCGGGCCAGGTTGAACGTCGCGAGCTCCTCTGCCGAAAGCACGGAACCCAGCGCGCCAACGCCCCACTCAAGGAAGTGCTCAAGCTCCCAGCTGAGCAGCTCGCGATCGAAGCTGCGCGTGCTGACGATACTGCCGGCCGGCAATGGCTGAAGTTGCTGCTGCGCGAAGGCGAGGTCCCGGACGGCACGCCGATACAGTCCGTCGCGCGCCGCGGGCTCCCTGAGCAGGCGTTCGGCTAACGTCTCGCCCAAGTCCTCGACCACCAGGACGCCCCGCTCTGGCAACGCGCCGAGCAGCGCAGGGACCCGGACGCCGGCGACCGCCAACAGCTCCCGGACTTCAATAAAGGCCAGCCTTCGGCCAAGCTTGCGAGCCAGCACTCGCTCCGGCGCGGCTTCCGGCAGCCACATCACTACGGCTGGCTCACCTGACGGGCGTTCGATGCGAAAGAAGCGCCGGGGCGAGAGTCCGCCGGCCATGGGCTGCAGGACGGGCGGAGCTTCCGAAAGGGCCTGAGCGACGAGCTCTGCCAGGTCATCGGGCGGACTTGCGGATGGGTCGGCGGGCGCGGTCACCCCCCTGGGAGTAGACGCTCCGGCCGGACAGGCAAACTTTTGGCAATTCGGGCAGACTCCAGCGGCATGGCCCGCTCCTCCACACGGGGCCTGCTCCCGGCACCATGTCCCTGGTTCGACTCGGTCCTGATTGGTTACCGCGCATCGACCGCGTGCTCCGAGAAGCACCGGCTTCGTGCGGGCGTTCGCTGGTGGTGCCGGAGCTGGCGCGCCAACAGCTAGTCACCTGGCTGGACCTAGTCGTGGCCTGGGGAGAGCGAGTCGATCTCACTGCAGCACGTGACGCCGATACCCTCGTGGACCTCTTGCTAGCGGACGCCGCCGTGCTCGCGAGCACTGACCTGACCGGCAGCGTCATCGACGTGGGCAGTGGTGTCGGTGCGCCGGCCATTGCACTCGCCGTCCTGGTGCCTTCCCTTAGGCTAACCCTGGTTGAGCCACGGGAGCGACGTGCGGCCTTCCTGCGCACCTGCATCGGCAGCCTCGCTCGCCCCGACATCGTCCTCTTGCGCAAGCGCTCGATGGAGGTACAAGCCGCGTTCGCAGACGTGGCCCTTTCTCGCGCTACCCTCCCGCCCCCGCTCTGGCTACGCGAAGGCGCTCGCCTGGCGCGGGATGCAGTTTGGGTGCTACTCGGCCAAGACGAACCGCCCTCCTTCCCAACCTGGCACTCCGACCTCGATCTGAGGTACGGCTGGCCACTCACCGACGGCCGGCGCCGGGCCGTCCGCTACGTGCGCGACTGACGAGCCGGCCGGCTAGGTCGGTGGAATCGGTCCGGCCGTTTTCCGGCCCAGATTGCGTCTGACTGGATAAATCACAAGGGCCTGGGACACTAATAAGGAGGAGTGACGCCCCAACCACCCGTTCCAACACTTCCCCGCCGAAGAAAAGTCTGGGAAGGATCCTTTCCCCCGCTCCGTACTACCCTCTCAGAAGTGCGACGGACCCTGCAGCCCCGCATCTTCCCAACAACTTTTTGACTGATTTGTAACGCTTCAAGGCACTTCCCATCCAGAAACCGGCGCCACCAGGGCCGGTGGTTGAATGAAGAAGCTGCCGCATCGTCTAACCTTCTAGCCCCTTTTTTTCACCGAGGTAGCCGCCGATGAACATGATCAATCGAACCCCCGTCACCGTGTCCTCCAGCAAGCGCAACATGTTCCGCCGTTTGCTCTCCACCACAACGGCGGCCTGCGTGCTCACCCTCGCGTCCGCCTCAGCCCTCGCCGCAGACGGCCACGGCAAGTACACGGTGACCAGCATCGCCGGCGTCGGCGACAGCTACACCGGCAAGCTCGACGTCAAGGGCAACGGCAAGTTCAAGGCCGTGGACGACGGTGCCAACATCGTCTTGACCTCGAAGATCGGCAAGGGCGACCCCGAGCTGACCATGCACGACAAGCGCCAAGATCACACCACGGGCAAGGACAACAAGCTCGGCCTCAAGGGCGATACGGTCGCGACGATCACGATCGCCAAGGCGGGCCTCACCTTCCCCGAAGCCGGCAAGAAGACGAGCGGCAAGGTGGACGGCAAGCTCGAGTACCTCGGCAAGTCGCAGAAGGTGAGCATCGACTACTCCGTGCGCGAGGAGGGCGGGAAGTTCATCGTCGAAAAGGCTTCCTTCAAGTTCGACTACACCAAGCACCGCGCCGACGGCAGCAAGGTATGCCTCGTGGTGGTGTGTGTTCGTCCCACCGTTGAGATCGTGGTGACGGGCGCGACGATCGAAGCCAAAAAGTAGTCGCTTCAGGCAACACTGCGGGCGCCCGAGCTGCGTCCCAATACGAGTCACCCGCGGCGCTAAGAGAGCGCAGCGGGTGACGCTTTTTTGTGACCCCGGAACTCACTGCGGGAAGCGCCTGGCAGCCGCCGCGGAGCGTGCCGCCAAGGCCTCGGGCGCCCCTGCCTCTTACGCGCGTCGTGAGTGACTCCGAAGTTGACGCGGAGGCCACGGCGCGGCAAGAGTCTCGGCCCATGCTCAGCCCGAGTCGCGGCCTATCCCCCGCGCAGACCCCACGCGCGGCCTCGTTCTCTCTGGCGCTGCGCGCCCTGCTGCTGGTCTTGCCCCTGGTGGTGTGGCTGGCCCCGCGCGACGCCCACGCCTACACGTGGATGATCAAGCGCAACTACCCGTCCTGCACGGTGTGCCACGCCGACCCTTCAGGCGGCGAGCTGCTCACGCAGTACGGGCGCCTCATCACCGAGCTCAGCCTGAGCACCAGTTGGTCGGGCGGCGAGGGCTCGGGCAGCACTCCGTCGCGGACGCGGCTCGCGCTCCGAACGCCAGAAAGCTTTGCGGCCGGCCCCAAGGCAGCCGGCAAGGCGGGCGAACCCGAGAAGGTGACGCTGGAGGAGGATCCGCCCGCGAGCGCCGACGCCAAGGCGGCCAGCGAGGGCGAGGCCACCGCGGAGCCCGAAGCGGAGGCCACCGAAGCGGAGGCGGAGGCGGAGGCCGAAGCCTCACCGGAAGCGGCCAGCGCGCCGGCGGAGGAGCCGGCGGCACTCTCCAGTTTCTTGTTCGGCGTCGTTAGCCTGCCCGAGTCGCTCCTGCTGGGTGGCAGCTATCGCCACATGAACATCATCGCGCCGAGCGGCCCTAAGAAGTTCCGCACCTTCCCGATGATGATGGACCTCTACGGGCAACTTCAGCTCGGCAAGTTCCGCGCGGGCGGCAGCGTGGGCGCCGCGCGCGTCGCCGTCGGCTCGCCCTTCGCGCGCTCAGCTCAAGTGACCGCCAACCAGGGCAAGGACTGGAACGTGCTCTCGCGGACTCACTACGTGGGTTACGACGCGCTGCCGGAACTCACCTTGCGCGCGGGTCGCCTGAATCTGCCGTTCGGAGTGCGCATCCCCGAACACAACATGTGGGTCCGCCAGCAAACTCGGACCGATCGCGAATCCGGTCAGCAGCATGGCCTGGCGGCTGCGTACACGGGCGAAAAGTTCCGCACCGAGGTGATGGCCATCGCCGGCAACTACCAGATCAACCCCGACCAGTACCGGGAGCGCGGCTACTCGGGCTACCTCGAGTATTTCGCCGGGGACACCGCCGCCGTGGGCGTGAGCTCACTCGTCACGGTCGCCAAGAACGACCGCGTCTTGGTCGACGGCGAGCCGATGACCCGGCACGTGCATGGCGGCATGGCACGGCTTGGCTTCAGTGAAGAGGTCGCGTTCCTGGCGGAGGTGGACGCGCTCCTGCGCTCCCGTCATGAAGCGGGCTACGTCGGCTTCGCGCAGCTGGATTACGAGCCCCTGCAAGGCGTGCACGTCATGCTCACCGGCGAAATCATGGACGAGGGCCACTCCAAGGCCACGGACGCCCCGGCCCGCTCTCCCGGCTCCGGCAAGCCCAAGCTCGGGGGTTGGCTCTCGGCCAGCTGGTTCGTCTTCACGCATTTCGATGTCCGGCTCGACGCTATCCAGCGCACCGGCGAAGACCTGTCGATCCTTGCTCAACTCCACGTGTACCTATGAGAACCTCCATGCGCGCGTCACTTTCGCTGCTGGCCCTCGGCGCGGCCCTCAGTGTGTCGGCTCCGGCGCAAGCGTCCACCGTCTTCGCTGAACACATCTCCCAGAAGCTCGGTACGCCTTGCGTTCCGCAGTGCACCATCTGCCACACGACCAACCTGGGGGGCGGCGGAACGGTCACACGCGCCTTCGGCATCAACGCCAAGACGTTCATGCTGTTGCCACAGAGTCTCGTTCAACTCGACAACGTGCTCACCCAGCTCGCCCTTCCGCTCACGATGATGGACGGCGTGGACCGCGACGTGGACGACGACGCGATCTCCGACATCGATGAGCTCAAGCAGGGCACCGACCCAAACCCGGGCAACGAGCCCCTCTGCGTGACAGTTCCAGCCTATGGCTGTGGCGCCACCATCGCCAAGACGCCCAAAAGAGCCGCCACGGACGGCACGGCGACCGCCGCCGCGCTCCTGACGGCGCTCGTCGGTTTGCTCGCCCTGCGCCGCCGACGCTGAACGGTTTCACAAAAGCAAAAGCGGCGCCTTCCAAGGAACGGCGCCGCTTTTCGCGTTGGTAGCGAACTAGCCGGGAACGCCCGTCAGTTGTTGCCGCCAGCAGCCGGCGCGCCCGAACCCGCATCCGGCGGCATGCCACCGGCGCCTGCCTCGGCAATCGGAGCTACTCCGCCCTCACCGCCACCGCCCCCTGCCGGAACGTCCGGCGAGCCGCCACCGCCTGCTAGGCCGAGAGCGCCCCCCATCGGGAGAACGTCAGCGCCGCCGCTGCCGTCACCGCCCGGGCTCGTGCCCGTGCCACCGGCGGCAGGACCGTCACCCCCCGAAGCGGGTGCTCCGCCGGCCTGACCGTCGGGGATCTTGCTGCGATCCACATCAGTGATGAGCGTGCAGCTTGCGGCGGCAAGGAGCGCGCCGAGCGAGGCAATGAGCAAGGGCTTGGGGGACCGCATGATGAGTAGCTACCTTTTACGTCGGTTTCAGACGCTTTGCGCCATTTTTCTCGCGAACGCGCGCGAGCGCAAGCACCAAAAGGCGGAGCGCGCGTTCAGCCGTGCACCCGCCCGGGCATTCCCCCTCAAATATGCGGCCTTTCGGCCCGCCGTACCCCGCGGGCCCGGCCCCGGATCGCGCCCCG
>JANNWK010001160.1:0-3368 GCA_031408355.1 Myxococcales bacterium | reverse complement strand
GGAGCTGGTCTTCATCCGCCTGCTCGATACGCTCACGCTCCACGCGCGGCACTTCGCCGAACTTCAACTCAAGCTGCCGGAGCAGCACGCGCCGTGCGCCTTCAGCTTTGCCTTCAGCTTTGCCTTCAGCTTTGCCTTCAGCCTTGCCTTCAGCTTTGCCTTTAGCTTCGCCTTCAGCTTTCCATTGTTCTGCGAGGGTCATGAGTACTTGCTCCGTTTCGGGGGTCGCTCTGTCGTGGGCGGCGTGGAGGATTTGCGGCGTTAGGTCTTCGACGACCAGGGAAAGGTAGCGGAAAATCGTGTACAGCGCCTCTTGGCCGCCTTCGGCAACTGCCAGGGCCCGCAGCGCTGGCGCCCAGCGCAAGAGCGACGCCCTAAACCTGGTAGGCGACCGCGCGTCCCGCAGGGCCCACAGCGTCAGCGTGGGGATCAGCCCCAGGGCTCGCGCCGCTAGTCCGTCGTCTGACAGCCTGCTGATATCGTCCAGCACGAACCTCAGCTGCGGCACGAGCGGCGCAACGCTGGACTGCGTAGCCACGTCGGCGTCGAACAGATCCGTGAGGCCCGTCCCCGCCGTCCAACCCGTGTCGCTATGGTGCAGCAGGACCGTCACCACGAGCGGCATGGGCAGCGCCTGTTTGCCTGGCCCAGTCGCCGTTAGGTGCTGGTCCAAGATCCGAACTGCGTACTTCAGAACGCGAAACGGCATCAGCTCGTCCACACTGCTCTGGTGCTCGAACAGCAGGTACATGAGGCCGGGCTTGGTAGCGGTGCCAACGGTAAAAAGCAGATCGGACCGCGAGCTTGCCAGCGCGGTGTCGACATAGCTCCCCGCTACCAACTGCAGCGTTGACCACTTAATTTGTGACAGCAGCCGGTGCGGCAGCGTCGCTCTCAGCGCCACTCTCGCGTGCTCAACGTTTGAGAACGTCTTTCTGAACAGCGCGTCGTGGGGATTTTTAGGTTCCTTCGAGCGATGCGGAGCGGTCATGACCCATGACCGCTCGGGCAGTGCAGGTGCGGGTTGCGTGATTTCTGGCTGCGTGGGTCGGCTTGGGGGAAGAACGTGACAAACTCGCCGGCCCGGCCGCGTGCTTGCCGGAGGTCCTGGAGTACTTCCATCGGCTGGATCGCTGCTCACTTGGCCTCCCCGGTTCGTTTCTCGAGGTATCCCGGGTCGGATCGGGTCGGCTGCTCGCCACTCTGGTAGACTCCACGCACCATGAGCCCCCGTATCGCCAAGAGCTGGCTCCTCCTGTTGGTCATCGCCGGATTTGCTGCGGCCTGTGAGGACGATTCGGGTGGTAGCCCGAGCGCCCAGGGGGCCGCAGGTGGCGAGGCCGGGATGGCTCCCGTTTCGGACGGAGGCACGGCTGATGGCGGCGGCAGCGCGAGCAGCGCCGGCGATGCCGGCGATGGCGGTCGTAGCGCCACAGGCGGGCAGGGTGGCGCCGCGAGCGGCGGGGAGGGTGCACTCGCAGGCGCGGCGGGCACGGGCGGCGAGGCGGTGCTGCCTCGCTACCTGGCGTATCCGGCCACTCCCTACCCGGAGGAGAACCCGGACTCGGACGCCAAGGCGCTCCTGGGTAAAGTGCTGTTTTGGGACGAGCAGCTCGGCGGCGACAACACGGTCGCCTGCGGCACGTGTCACCGTCCGCACGCCGGCGGTAGCGATCCACGGTCGGCAACGGCGGCCGCGTTTCTGCCTGGCCCGGACGCAGCGCTCGACACGACCGACGACATTCACGGCTCGCTCGGGGTCGTGCGCTGCAACGCCCAGGGGGTGCAGACGGGCATCGCGGTTCAGGTGACAGGGCGAAAAGCGCCGACTTACCTGGACGCCATGTTCGCGCCGCGCCTGTTCTGGGACGGCCGCGCCGAGTGTGCCAAGCCGGGCTGCCCCACCTTTAGCTCGTTCGAAGATCCGGATAACCTCGGGACGTTCCCGATCCGTGCCGGCGGCGCTCTGGAGAACCAGGCGGTCGGACCACCCATGTCCGCCGTGGAAATGGCCTGCGAGGGCGCCGCCTGGGCGGCGCTGCACAGCGAGCTGGCAACGGCGACGCCCCTGGCGCTCGCCAAGCAAATCCCTGCTGCGCTCAGCGCCTTCATCACGAGCCACGACGCTTCGTACCCAAAGATGTTCGCGGCAGCGTTCGGAGACTCGCAAACGTCTGGCCCCGAAGACGAAATCAACACCCGGCGGATCGCTTTCGCTATCGCGACCCACGAGCGGCGTCTGCGTTCGGATCAAACGCCCTGGGATCGCTGGAATGCGGGCGAGGACGACGCGCTCACGGCCGCCGAGGCTCGAGGGTTCGAAGTCTTCGCGGGCAAGGCGCGCTGCGAACTGTGTCACCGGCTGCCGCTGTTCTCGGACGGCGACTTCCATTTCATCGGCTTTCACAAGCCAGCCTGGGATCTGGGTAGGAAGGGCGTCAACGAGTTCGGCATTCCAGGTGCCATGCGCACACCCACGCTCCGCAACCTTGGTTTGCGTGAAGGCACGGGCATGCTGCACCGAGGAGCGGGCGCCGGCGCCTCGCTCGAAGCGCTCGTAGACCTGTACGACAAGGGCGGGCTCGTGGGCGATCCGGACGTGAACACCGTTCCCATCTCGCCGACCATCTTGCCACTTGCCCTCAGCAGCGAGGAAAGGGCCGACCTTCTGGCGTTCCTCCGGGGAGGCCTCGATGACCCCAGGGTGAAGGCCGAGACGGCCCCGTTCGATCGGCCCCACCTTTCGACGGAATGAACGGCGCGCTCGCCCCAGCCGAAGAAACCTGACCCTTCTAGGGGGCGTCCGCGTACCTTTGGGCTGGAGTCCCCCATGTCTAGTCGGTCCGCGTTGGTGTCCCTGTTCGTGCTCGCCGCCGGCTCGGCCTGCGGCTCAGGTTCCGCTAGCGACGCAGGCGGTAGCGCGCTCGGCGGTGGCGCCGCAACGCCCGGCGGTGGCAGTGCCGGAGCGTCGGGCGCAGGTCAGCTGCCGCTTGTGGGCGGAGCCGGAGGGGCAGCCGGCGGTGGCCAGGGGCAAGTCCCTCAACCAACCGCTGGAAGCGCCGGCGCGTCGGGGGCCGCCGGCTCCGAGGGAACGGCCGGGGCCGGTGGCACCGCCGCGTATGAGCCGGTGCTCGCCGCCGAGTACGACGAAATGCCCCTCTACTCAGGCACGCCGCCCAATCTTCGCAGCAACGCCCCGAACGAGACACTGAACGACGCCGGTCACATCGGCAACGTCAGCGTGCCGACGCTGCGGCGCTTTCCGATGGACGCTTCGAAGGCGACGGGCCTCGGCTACTTGGTTTTTCCTGGGGGCGGCTACTTCATTCTCGACATGGACAGCCACGCGGCCAAGCTCGCTGAACGCG
>JANNWK010001159.1:0-7273 GCA_031408355.1 Myxococcales bacterium | reverse complement strand
CAGCCGCTCAGGGTCGTGACCGGGAAGCTCCAGCGCATCGCCGGGCGCACCCCATCCACGGCAGTCGAAGAACACGACCAGGAGGTGAGCGCGGTCTGGCGCCAACGGCACGAAGAGCTCCAGCAGCTCGCGCGGCACCCGGAATCGCTCGACCAGCAGCTCGAGCTTGCCGTCCGGGCGAAGGCCTAGGCTCTGGTCTTCCAATGCCTCCGCTGTTTCGTGGCCAGTACAGCCTGACGCGGACGAAGCGGCGTCGGCTGCTGTGGTGCGCTTGGTGGACCTCCGCGCCGACGGCGCAACCCTTCCGCCCGCCGGACGCGTGGAGCGGCGGAGCACGTACCGAGGCGGAGGCCAAAGCCTTGGCGGAGCGGGCTGCTGGCGTGCCCCTGACAGAGATTGACGGACACTGGGCCGGTGCTTGGGTGCGTGTCCGCGCTGGGTTGCCGGCTTTCGCGGAGTCGGTCGCGCCGCCGCCGCGCTCCGCGTTCCTGCAGGACCCGCGCGCGCTGTTGGGCGTGGGCCACGCCGCCTCCTTGGTCGAGCTCAAGGCGGCTTTTCGCAAGAAGGCCCTCGAGCACCACCCGGACCGCGGCGGCGACCCGCGCATGTTCATGGCTGTGAAAGCCGCCTTCGACGGCCTCGTGCGTCGCGGCGCGCGCCCCCGGCGAAGGTGACGCTGAGGGCGCCCGGTAGCCCGCCAGCGGTAGCCGTGACATGGGCCCTGCTGGATGCAAGCCACGCCGCCGCTCTTCGCCTGCCTGCCGCCCAAAGGTTCCGGTTCGGACGCCGTGCTCGCGGGCTTTCTGCGCTACGCCGAGCAGTCCGGACTCGTGCTCTACCCGCACCAGGAAGAGGCGCTCCTGGCGGTCATGAGCGACAGCAACGTGATAGTGCATACCCCAACGGGCTCGGGAAAGTCGCTGGTCGCCAGCGCGGTTCACTTCAAGGCCATCGCCGAGGGGCGTCGCTCCTTCTACACCTGTCCGATCAAGGCCCTGGTAAGCGAGAAGTTCTTTGCCTTGTGCCGTGAGCTCGGTCCGGAGCGCGTTGGGATGATGACCGGGGACGCGACCGTAAATCGCGACGCGCCTGTCATCTGCTGCACGGCCGAGATCCTGGCCAACATTGCCTTGGGCAGTGGCGCGGCTGCCGACGTGGACTACGTGGTGATGGACGAGTTTCACTACTTCTCGGACAAGGAGCGGGGTGTCGCCTGGCAGGTGCCGCTGCTGACCCTGCCACAGTGTCGCTTCATTCTGATGAGCGCGACGCTCGGCGACGTGAGTGTCTTCGAGCAAGTGCTGGCCCGTCATACGAACGCCGAGGTTGTTACCGTGCGCTCGGCGGTGCGCCCTGTCCCGCTCAGCTTTGAGTACCAAAGTAAGCTGCTGCAGGAGGCGATTCAAACCTTGGTGGAGCAGGGGCGCGCGCCCGTGTACGTGGTGAACTTCACGCAGCGCGGCGCGGCGGAGGCCGCTCAAAGCCTGCTTAGCGTGGATTTTTGCAGCAAGGAGGAGAAAAAGCAGCTGGCGCTCGCCATCCAGGGCGAGAGCTTCCGGAGCCCGCACGGCAAGGAGATGCAGAAGCTGCTCAAGCACGGCATCGGTCTGCACCATGCCGGGCTGCTCCCGCGCTACCGGCTACTCGTGGAGAAGCTAGCGCAGCGCGGGCTACTCAAGCTCATCTGCGGCACAGATACCTTGGGTGTTGGCGTGAACGTCCCGATTCGCTGCGTGCTGTTCACAAAACTCTGTAAATACGACGGTGAGAAGGTGCGTATCCTGACCGTCAGGGATTTTCAGCAGATCGCCGGGCGGGCAGGACGCAAGGGCTTTGACGAGGCCGGCTTCGTGCTGGCGCTCGCTCCGGAACACACCGTCGAGAACCTGAGGCTCGAAGCCAAAGCCAGCTCGCAGGGGAAGAAGAAGTTCGTCCGCAAGAAGCCACCGGAATGGGGCTATGTACATTGGGACAAATCGACGTTTGATAAGCTCGTCAGCTCCGAGCCAGAGCCGCTCGCGTCTCGCTTTCAGGTGTCCCACGGCATGTTGCTGCAGGTGCTCGGTCGCCCTGAAGGCGGCTGCAGCGCGCTCAAGTACCTGGTGAAGGACAGCCTCGAGACGCCGGCCCGCAAGCGGCATCACAAGAAGGTCGCGCTCGAACTCCTGCGCTCGCTGTGGCAGGCAGGGATCGTGGAGTTTCGCGGCGCCGGCGAGGGTGGGGGCGTTCGGCTCAACGCTGAGCTACAGCTCAATTTCTCGCTGTTTCAGGCGCTCGGCTTGTACGTGGTCGATACGGTCGAGAGGCTCTCCCCGGACAGCCCTAGCTACGCTCTCGACGTGCTCAGCCTGGTCGAGTCCATCTGCGAAGATCCCGAGGTGATTCTGCGGCAGCAGGTGGACAAGCTGAAGGGTCAGAAGGTGGCGGAGCTGAAGGCTGCCGGCGTTGAGTATGAAGAGCGCATGCTGGAGCTAGACAAGATCGAGCATCCCAAGCCCAACGCTGAGTTTCTCTACGAGACGTTTGGCGCCTTCGCACTGCAGCACCCTTGGGTGGCGCGCGAGGTGCTCAAACCCAAAGGTGTTGCCCGCGAGATCGTCGAAAACCTTCACTCCTTCAGCGGCTACATCAAGGAGTACGGGCTCTCTCGTTCCGAGGGGCTGCTGCTCCGCTACTTGTCGGAGGTCTACAAGACCCTGGTGCAAACCATTCCGGAGCTTGCTCGCACGGAGGAACTCGACGACTTGATCCTGCACCTTGGCAGCTTGGTCCGCGGCGTCGACTCCAGCTTGCTGGACGAGTGGGAGCGCCTGCGCAATCCCGCCTACGTTCCGGTTCTGAACATGGAGGACGCGCCCGAGGGGTCGGCAGTCGAGGACATCACCTCGGACCGGCGGCGCTTCACGGCGCTCATTCGCAACCTGATGTTCTCAATCTTGCGCGCCCTGCAAAGTCGCGACTACGAGACGGTCGTGGACTTGCTTGAACCCGGCGAGTTCCCGCTCAGCGCCCAGGACCTGGAGCGGGCCATGCGCCCATTCTTCGATGACGGACTGGTGATCCAGCTCGACGCCAAGGGCCGCAGCCCCGCCAACACGGTCGCTGAGCCGGGCGAGTCGCATTGGACGGTCGCCCAGGCGATCGTGGTGAACGACGAAGTCAGCGAGTACCAGGTGCGCGGCAGGATCGATCTGGCCCGTTCCCGGGCCGAACGCCGCCCCGTGCTGCTGCTCGACCAGGTCGGGGGTCAGTAGCCCGCCCCGGCCGCTCTTCGGCTCCACCCCACGCGGGGGCCGTTTCCAGGCTCGACTGAATCCTGCTAGGGCTGGTTTGGCGAAGTCCAGCGGTGTGCTAGTAGGGCGCCCTTCCAAGCCGAAAATCGAGCCGCAAAGCATCGGTGCTTCCCTTCCGCGGCCGGTTTCGGTAGGGGGCGGCTCCCCCAAACCTCGAGAAATCCACGTGGCAACCCGTATCCCCCTCGACCGCATCCGCAACATCGGTATCTCCGCCCACATCGACTCCGGCAAGACGACGCTGACCGAGCGTATCTTGTTCTACACGGGTCGCATCCACGCCATCCATGAGGTGCGCGGCAAGGACGGTGTCGGCGCCAAGATGGACTCGATGGATCTCGAGCGCGAGAAGGGCATCACGATCCAGTCCGCGGCGACCTACTGCGTCTGGAAGGGTTCGAAGCAGAACCTCGAAGACTTCAACATCAACATCATCGACACGCCCGGGCACGTTGACTTCACGATTGAAGTCGAGCGAGCGCTGCGCGTGCTCGACGGCGCCATCCTCGTGCTTGACTCCGGCAAGGGCGTGCAGAGCCAGTCGATCACCGTCGATCGGCAGATGAAGCGCTACCACGTGCCGCGGATCGCCTTCGTCAACAAGATGGACAATCCGGGCGCGAACTACGATCGCGTCTCGGCGATGTTGAAGGAAAAGCTCGGCCATCATCCGGTCAAGCTGCAGGTGCCGATCGGCGCGGAAGACAAGTTCCTCGGTATTATCGACGCCATCACGGGCAGAGCCTTCTACTTCGACGGTGACGACGGCGACGTGATCCGTGAGGAGGACCCGCCGGCCGAGTACGCCGATCAGGTCAAGGAAGCTCGCCGCGAGATGATTGAGAAGGTGGCGGACGTCGACGACACGCTCGCCGAAAAGTTCCTGGCGGAGGAGCCGGTCTCGGACGACGAGCTGCGCGCGGCCATTCGCCGCGCCACCTTGGCGCTCAAGATGACGCCGGTCATGTGCGGCTCGGCCTTCCGCAACAAGGGCGTGCAGCTCTTGCTGGACGGCGTGCTCGATTTCCTGCCGCGGCCAACGGACGTCATCAACGAAGGCCACGACCAGGACAAGAACGAGGAGAAGCTCGTCATTCACTCGGACTCGTCGAAGCCCTTCGTTGGCTTGGCGTTCAAGCTCCAGCAGGACAAGTACGGCCAGCTCACGTATTTCCGCATCTACCAGGGGCAGGTCACCTCGGGCGACACCATCTACAATATCTCCAACGAGCGTCGAAAGGTCCGCGTGCCGCGGATGTTCCGTATGCACTCGGACGATCGCGAGGAGCTACAAACGGCGGAGGCGGGTGACATCGTCGCCTTCTACGGAGTTGAAGCCAGTTCCGGTGAGACCTTCACGGACGGCAAGGTCAACGTCACGTTGACTTCAATGCACGTGCCGGCCGCGGTTATCTCGCTCGCGGTTGCGCCCAAGGACCGCGCGGCCGAGGCGAATTTCTCGAAGGCGCTGAATCGCTTCACCAAGGAAGACCCGACCTTCCGTGTCCATCAAGACGAGGAGTCTCAGCAGACGATTATCAGCGGCATGGGCGAGCTCCACCTAGACATCTACATGGAGCGGATGCGTCGCGAGTACAGCTGCGAGGTCATCGCAGGCAAGCCGCAGGTGGCTTACCGCGAGACGATCACGCAGCGCGGCGAGGTCGCTTACACCCACAAGAAGCAGACCGGCGGCTCAGGTCAGTACGCCCGCGTCAACGGCTACATCGAGCCGTTGCCGGCGGACGCCGTGGAGACCTACGAGTTCGTCGACGAGACGACCGGCGGCTCGATTCCCAAGGAGTTCATCCCAGCCTGCGACAAGGGCTTCAAGGAGGGCGTGAAGAAGGGCAACCTGATCGGCTTCCCGGTGGTCGGTGTGCGCTGCGTCATCAACGACGGCAACTCTCACGCGGTTGACTCCTCCGACCAGGCTTTCAAGACGGCCGCTTGGATGGGCTTCCGTGAGGCCTATTCGCGCGCCAAGCCGACCATTCTTGAGCCGATCATGAAGGTCGAGGTCTCGGCGCCCGTCGAGTTTCAGGGCTCTGTCGTCGGTCAGGTGAATCAGCGTCGCGGAGTGATCCTCGAGACCGTCAGTGACGAAAACGTCACCGTGACGGCCGAGGTGCCGCTCAACGCCATGTTCGGCTACTCGACGGATCTTCGCTCCGCCACACAAGGCAAGGGCAACTTCACGATGGAGTTTGCGAAGTACGCTCCGGTGCCGAAGCAGGAGCAGGAAGAAATGATCAAGAAGTACAAGGAACAGCTGGCCAAGGAAGCCGCCGCGCGCAAGTAGCGCCGCCTTGTTGCGGGCCGGACAGGGAGCCTCGGGGCACAAGCTTCGAGGCTTTCTGGCGTTTGTGGCCGGCAGGTGGTCGGGTGGGCGCCGGCAGGCCCGCTCGGTGCTGGGCTTGCGGCCGCCGCTTGTGTTAGCGGTAGCGGCGGGATGTTCTCAAGGAGGCTCGAAATGTATCGATTCACGTTGTGCTTGTGGCTCATGTGTTTGGCGGTGCTGTGCCCAGCTCGAGCGGAGGCGCAGACGACGTCGCGACCGGCGGTTCGCACCATTACCGCGTTCGTTCAGATCGATCGGCAGCGTTACAGCGAGCAACTGAGCGAGGCGGCTGCGGTGCTCCAGTTGGCCAAGGACGAGTTTACGGAGGCCGGGTGGTTCGTGCAGAGCGTCCGCATCACGACGCAGCCGTTCCCTGAGTACGTGCGCGGCTTGTCAACGGCGCAGGCGGTGGCCTTCCTAAGGACGCTTGATGCGCTCGCTGTCGCGGGGCACTACGGCTTGAACATTGGTCCGGCGATGCGTTCGGACCGGGACGACGCCAGGATGCTGGACGTGCTGGCGGAGTTCTTGGCGACCTCCCAGACGACGAACGCCAGCGTGCACATGGTGAGCCCCGGCGCGCACGGCCCGCGCATCCAATGGCGGGTCATCGATGAATCAGTCGAGTTGATCCAGGCTCTGAAGAACAACAGCCCTGGCAGCGGCGCTAACTTCTCCTTCGCAGCGACGGCGATGGTCGAGGCGTACTCGCCGTTTTTTCCGGCCTCCTGGCACGACGGGCCCGGCCGCAGGTTCTCGATTGGGCTGCAGGCGGCCAACGTGATGACCGAGGTGTTCACCCGGACGGGCTACCAACCCGACCGTGCCGAGGCCGAGCTCCGCGCGGAGTTGACGGCCCACGCGCGCCAGGTCGAACAGCTGGGCGAGGCGCTCCAGCAGAGCACGAGCTGGAAGTACCTCGGGCTTGACCCCACCGCGGCCACCTTCGGTGACTACGCGTCGATCGGCACGGCGATGGAAGCGTTCAGCGGTAACCCGCTCGGCGGCAGCGGGACGTTGACGGCCGCCGAGGTGATCACCAGCGCCGTGCGCGGCTTGCCCGTGAAGCAGGTTGGCCTTCGCGGCCTGATGATCCCGGTGCTCGAGGACGCGCGGATCGCGGCGCGCTGGGGACAAGGTCGCTTGAGTCTCGACTCGCTGCTGTCGTACTCGTCCGTCTGTGGCACCGGGCTGGATACCGTCCCGCTACCAGGCGACGTAACCGACGCTCAGCTCAAGCGCATCTTGGGCGACGTGGCCACGCTCTCCAAGAAGTGGAGCAAGGGGCTGACCGCGCGGCTTCTGCCGGTCAAGGGTCTGCGAGCCGGTGACCACACCGCCTTCAACAACCCGTTCCTGGTCGACACCATCCTGCAGCCGCTGCCCTAGCTCGAACGCCGCGCAGTTTGCAGCCATTTTCAGAGGTCCCAGTCCTGGTGGCATTGGGACCTCGCTGGCGGGAGCGGCTGTGACCCGACAGGACCCCGACATCCCCAAGCTAGCTCGCGGCTCGGCCGGCTGGGTTCGGCGGCGACCGCCCCGAGATCAACGTGCGCGTCGCCGTCTTCATCGCCTTGTCGACGGTGAGCAGGCGTCTCGAGCTAGCGGCACCTCGGGCTCATTCGGGTCATCGTGGAGC
>JANNWK010001158.1:0-1665 GCA_031408355.1 Myxococcales bacterium | reverse complement strand
CATCACCGAGAAGGGTGAGCTGTTCGGTACGCCGCTGTACATTTCGCCCGAGCTGCTCCGGGGCGAGGAGCTGGACGGGCGCGCGGACCTGTATGCGCTGACGGTCATGCTCTACCAAATGTTAGCGTCGCGGCCCCCCTTCTATTCGACCAACAGCATGGGCCTTTTCGCGATGCACCTGGCGACCCCGCCACCCACCCTGGGCAGCGTTGCCCCCGAGCTAGCCGTTCCGCGGGCTCTCGAACAACTACTGGCTCGAGGCATGGCCAAGGAGCCGAGTGAGCGCATAGCTTCGGCCGATGAATACCTCAAGGCCATCGACGAGCTTCTGGTCCAGGAGTGGGCCACCAATACTGCGCCGCTGCAGGACGAGCGTCAGGCCAATCAGCTGACGCTCAAGGGCGCCGCGGCGCCAACGCTCTCTACGAAGGCGGGCACCCCCAATCCGCGAGTGGCCACGCAACGGGCCGCTGCCCCAGGGCGCTGGTTTAGGCTGCGAACCTCGCGCTCCGCGCAGTTCGGAATCGTGCTGTTAGCCCTGGCCCTGGCCGGCCTAGCATACCTGGCAGCGCGCCAACTCTCGCTCTTGAACTGAATCCACGAGATGACCAATGCCACGACTCGCCTGCGCAAAGGCCCGCTGATCCCCGTTCGCACACTGCAGGTAGAAGTCCTCGCTGGGCCCGACGCTGGAATCAAGCTGGAGACGAGCGAAGACTCGCTGTCGATCGGCTCAGCCGAAAGCAACATGCTCCGGCTCACCGACGACACTGTCTCTCGGTTTCACCTGGAGCTGGCGCGCTCGGACTCTGGCGTGAGCGTCGTCGATCTCGGTTCGAGCAACGGGACGCTTTGCGGGGGCGTCCGCATCCAAACCGGTATCGTCGAACCAGGTGCGGAGCTCCAGCTCGGTCGCTCACGCGTCAAAATTTCCGATGGCGCCGGCTCGGCGATCGAGCTGCACACCGGAGCCGAGCTGGACGACATGCGTGGGGAGACGGCGGCCATGCGGCGACTGATGGCTCAGGTCGTCACGGCTGCCCGCGCGTCCGTGTCCGTGTTGGTCAATGGCGAGTCTGGCACCGGCAAAGAGCTGGTAGCCCGCGCTTTGCACCACCACAGTGCACGGGTCAACGGACTCTTCGTCACTCTCGACTGTAGCGCGCTCGTGCCAACGCTGGTCGGCAGCGAGATCTTCGGCCATGAACGCGGCGCCTTTACGGGCGCCGACCGCCAGCACATCGGAGCCTTCGAACGCGCGCAGGGCGGCACGCTCTTTCTCGATGAAATTGGCGAGCTGCCCGCCGATCTCCAGCCACAACTGCTGGGCGCGCTTGAGCGCAAGAGCATCCGGCGCGTCGGCGGCCGTGTAGAGGTTCCGATCGACGTGCGTGTGGTGGCGGCCACCAATCGCGATCTCCGCGCCGAGGTCAACTCCGGAGCATTCCGCCTAGACCTCTATTACCGCATCGCCGTCGTGGTCCTGCGGGTGCCGGCGCTGAGGGAACGCCCCTCTGACATTCCGCTACTCGTAACGCACTTCCTCGAGGAGTGCGGACACACCGGGCCTCGAGAGTCCGTGATCAGCGATCAACAGATGGCGCAGCTCAAGTCGCACATTTGGCCCGGCAACGTGCGTGAGCTGCGCAATTGGGTCGAAGCGAC
>JANNWK010001157.1:0-8884 GCA_031408355.1 Myxococcales bacterium | reverse complement strand
TGACCGAACGAGAAGCCCAGGATGCCGCGCACTTCCGCAAATCGGGTGCCTTGTTCGTAGCCGTTGTCCAGGGCCGTGAAGAGCGCGTCGTCGAGCCGAAGTCCGCCCGCCAGTAGGGTTTCATCGTAGTCGGCGGGAGCGTCCGGGTTCTGGGTCGCCACTTCGACCGACTGGATGCGCACCAAGCGCGAGGCAAGGGCTGCTGCCTGTGTGGAACCGTCAACCGCGTCCTTGAGCGCGATCAAAGCGGGTTCGTAGTCGACGCTACCGCCCGGGTGTCGGGCCATGATCTGGACGTCGGTCAGCTCGTCCGTGCCCTGATAGTGAGTGAAGTAGCCCTGCAGTGTGAGCAGCTCGCCCGGCTGAAGCTCAGTTGTTTTCTTGCCGGTGTAGGCGAATATGCCCGAATACGGACGGCGGTCGCCGTCTTCCAAATGGAAGCCGCGTAGGGCTTCGCTGCCGACTGCGGTAACGCGGACGCCGCTCAAGTGGACGCTAGCACCGAGAGCTAGTCGGCTCCGGGGCGCGCGCAGTTCTGCAATGGCTATCGGACACGGCTCAAGGCCCGGGTTGGACGCCGCGCACCCGTCGCAGGCGTCACCGTGTCCGTCCTGGTCGTGGTCCGTTTGATCCGGGTCGGCGACCCGCGGACACAGGTCCAGGTCGTCCAGCACGCCATCGCCATCACTATCGAGCGGCTCTCGCTGAGGCAGCTCGGACGGACTCTTGCATTGCTCAAGTCCCGCGGGGCAGGCGTCACTTCTGCGCTCACAGCTGGGTTCGTCAGGGGGCAATTCGCAGCTGAAGAGCGGGTACACGGTCTCTCCGGCAGCTCGGATCTCCCCAAGGGTTTGGCCGGTTTCGGCGGTGCATGCCCGCTTGAGTTGCCCACAGACATCGAGCGTGTCGCAGTCGCCGCCTCCTTGGAAGGCCGCCACGAGTTCGCTATCGCCGTACAGAGGCGTTCCCTGCCTGAGGACCAACTTTACCGCTCGGGCGTCGGCGACGAGTAGAGCGCGGTGGGGATCCAGGAATTCGCCGCTGCGCGCAAACACGCTGATGTCGCCAGCCGCTCCCGGTACCAGAGCGCCCAGGCCTCGCTCCAGCCCCAGAGCCCATGCCGCATCGGTCGTTACCATGCGATGTAGCGCTTCAGCGCTGAAGTAGCCCGCTAGCTCTTGCTGGTTGTAGCGCTCAGCGCAGGCAAGCTCCCTGATGAGGTTCATGGACCCGCTTGCGAGCCAATCGGTGCCCAGCGCGATGCGCACGCCGAGGCTTGCGAGGAGCGCTACCGGTGCTGTCGCGCCGTATAGGTCGAGGTTTGAGCGAGGGGACCAGACCACGCTCGCTCCCTCGGCCGCGAGTCGCTCAGCGTCCTCGCGGGTGAGGGCCATGGCATGAACGACCGCGCTGGTTCGGCCAACCAGGCCCAGGCTGCCGAGCGCGCAGCGCAGTTCGTCACGAGCCCGCTCGTTCGAGCCCTCACCAATGTGGGCCACGTACGCGCGCAAGGACAGCGCAGCCTGGCCCGAATCGGGGGATCTCCCGAACTCACAGGCTGCGCTATTGCCCCCGCCGCCGGCGTCGCCCAGCGGGAAGGTTTCAGAGCTGATGCTCCCTGGCAGCAGGCCCTCGGTCTGGCCAGCGACGTCCAGGTTGCGAAGCAGGCCCGGTTTGCCTCCACTTCCAACGATGGAGGTCGCGCCGCCCAGCACCATGCGCAGCTCCTGCGCCAGCACCTGACCTGCGCTCGCGCCGCCGGCGAATTCTAGGGGCTCGTAGCCGTTGCCCCCAAGGCGCCAGTCGTTGCGGTGTGTGTAGAGGACACCGGGGTGCAGAAGTGGCCGGGTCCCAGCGTAGCTTAGATGGTCGTGCAGGTTGATGAAGCCAGCCGACACAACCAGATCTGGGCAATCGATGACGAGCGCGCCAGCGTCGCCGCCGCAATCGCACGCGGCGCAGCGAATATTGCCGCGTTCGTCGAGGTCCAGTACGCCGTTTTCTCGGGCCAGCGAGGGCTCGAGCAGCGTACCGATGAGTCGCAGCCCGCGCCGCGAGTCCCCGTGCCAACTGCAACGCGGGGGAGGTTTCCGCCCCGGGCAGACCAGTCTTCGGCTCTCCGTTGGCGAGGCAGCTTCTGGCTGTTCCGCTCCGGGTCGTCCCCCGTCGCCCCCGGCTCCGGTGGGGGGCTCGCTGGCCGTTGGCGAGCCTGAGGCTTGCGTCACGCTTGTTGGAATCGCTGGGTTTGCGGCCCACGGCGAGTCGATCGCGCTTGGTGGCGTGAGCTCGTCACCCGCCCAGTGGACCCGTTCGCGACAACTCCCGAGGCATCCAACGGTTACCAAGAGCAACAACCGAGCCCAGCGGCCGGCCCAGAACGCGCCTCGAGTCGCTCGCCGGGGCCACGGCCGCGCGCTAGAAGACCCGGCCATGCATTCCCCGATGCTGGAGAGCGCCGTGCTGGGCGCGATCCAGGGCGTGACCGAGTTTCTGCCGATTTCGAGCGACGGCCACCTTGCTCTGACCGAGATGCTGTTCGACTTCGACAGCCGCGGCCTTGCCTTGAACGTCATGCTCCACGTCGGCACCCTCGCGGCGACGCTGCTGATGTTGTGGCGCTCGATTCGTCCAGCGCTGACCGATGGACTGCGAGCGTGCCTCTCGCCCTCCCGCTTCCGGGCCACGCCGGGCGCGCGCGACGCTCTAGTGGTTATCCTGGCGTCCGTGCCCACCGCGGTCATTGGCCTCACCCTTCGCCACTCGGTCGAACGCTGGACAGAATCGCCGCTCGCCGTCGGGATTGGCTTCTTGGTGACCAGCTGCGTGCTTGTCGCGTCGCGCTTTGCGCGCGAGGGCGCGGCCGAGCAACCCAGCGTGCTCGGCGCGCTCTTGATCGGACTCGCCCAAGGGATCGCCGTCTTGCCTGGCGTGTCGCGCAGCGCGTCGACCATCACGTTGGCGCTCTTCTTGGGAGTGCGACGCGAGCGAGCGTTCGAACTCTCGATGCTGATGTCCCTGCCGGCCGTGCTTGGCGCCACGATTCTTGAAGCTCCCAAGGCCCTGGCCGAACCTGCGCTCGTGCCGCCTGCTGCGGTGGGTGCTTTTGTGGCTTTTCTGGTGGGGCTGCTGGCGCTTGGGCTGCTCCGGCGCGTGGTCATGAGTGGCAAGTTCTCCTGGTTTGCGGCCTGGGTGGTCCCGGTGGGGCTGGCCACGCTGGCGCTCGCGAGTGCCTGGCCGCACGGCTGAATTTAGCCCCCTCGGCGGCGCCGTCGCGCCACTCCATCGTCGGTCGCGCGGGCCTCGGGTTGCGCGGCAAATAGCGCAAGTTATGCTCGCACTGGCTCAGGCCCCGTGACAGAACGTGAGCGAGTCTCGATGCGCAATGTCTTCACCTTGGTTCTGGCTGGTGGTAGCGGCACCCGCTTCTGGCCAGCCTCCCGGCGCGACAGGCCCAAGCAGGTGCTGGGTATGGGCCCGGACCCAAGCCAATCGCTGATCGCCCACACCATCCGGCGCATCGAGCCGCTCTGCGCTCCGGAGCGCGTGATTGTGGCGACGGGCGAAGCGCTCGTCGACGTCATGCGGCAGGCCTTACCAACTCTCGGGCCAGACGGTATCATCGCTGAGCCCATCGCTCGCAACACGGCTCCGTGCATCGCCTGGGGCGCGCAGCTCATCGCTCGACGCGATCCCGATGCGGTGGTGATGGTGCTTCCGAGTGACCACCACATCGAGGACGAGCCAAAATTTCGCGGGGTGCTGGAGCTGGCGCTCGCCACGGCCCGCGCGGGCACGATCACCACGGTCGGCATCAAGCCGACCCGCGCTGAGACGGGCTACGGCTACATTCAGGCCGAAGAGCAGCTTGTTCCCGGCGTCCTGAGGGTGGCGCGGTTCGTCGAGAAACCCGAACTAGCGCGGGCCGAAGCCTTCCTGACGAGCGGCGCGCACTTCTGGAATAGTGGCATGTTCTTCTTCCGCGCCAGCGACATGTTGCAGGCGGTCAAGGAGCACCTGCCGGAGGTGCACCGCGGTCTGGCCGAGATCGAGCGCGCGGGGCTCCGGGGCAAGGAGGCGGAGTTGGCGGCGACGCGCGAGGTCTTTGACGCGATGCCCTCCATCAGCATCGACCACGGGATCATGGAGAAACTGGATAGGCTTGCAATGGTTCCGGGCGACTTCGGCTGGAATGACCTCGGGAGCTGGCATACGGTTTGGGAGCTCGGTAAGCGCGACCCGCAGGAAAACGTTGGCCCGAAGGATGCGCTGTTTCTGGATGCCGAGCGCAACCTGGTAGAGGATCTGCGGACCCGGAAAACAGCGCGCGTGGTCGCGCTACTCGGTGTTCACGACCTGTGCGTGGTCGAGACCGACGACGCCGTGCTGATCATGCCGCGCGATCGCGCGCAGGACGTGCGTGAGGTAGTGGAAGAGCTGAAACGGCGCGGGGGACCAGTCTGACGGGCTGGTCGCTGGTCGTGGCTCTAGCTCTGGCTGTCTCGCTTGCGGCCTGCGCTAAGTTTCAGACCGCTCGCGAGTGCGGCGTGTTCGTCGACGCCATGAACGAATGGAAGACGGCGGGGGCTCAGGTCGAAGTGTCGGCGCCGGCGACGTCCACTCCCGTCGCGGCTCGACAAGCGCGTGAGCTGGCCGAACGTTACGATAAAATACGAAGCAAAATCGACGGTCTGGGCTTGTCCGCCCCTGCGCTCGTCGCCCCTGTGCGCCGCTATCAGGCGCTCTCGCGTGAAGCGGCCCAGGCGCTTCGTGACGTCGCCCGGACGGCAGAGTCAGGCGACCCCGAGGCAGCCAGGAGAAGGCGCGTTGAGTTCGACGACATCGCCCGTGGTGAGGGCGCCCTCGTCGCCGAGATCAACGCGGTTTGTCGCTAGTGCTACCTTGAGCCGCGACGAGGTCCGCCCCGCGCTTTGGCCTTGCCGCTGGCTGGGCGCTCCGGCTTGGGCGCGGCGCTCTGAGCGGGCTCAGCACCGTTCAGGGCTCGCAGTTTCTTCATCTCGTCGCGGAGACGAGCGGCGGTCTCGAACTGCAGGTTCTCTGCCGCCGCAAACATCTGTTGCCGCAGCTCAACCAATCGCTCAGCGAGCTCGGCTTCTGGCGCGTCGGTGGCGTTCGCAAGCCTGCCGGCTGCTCGCTCAGGTCGCGCCTTGCTGGCGCCGTGACCCTTGGGTACCGCGTAGTAGTCGGTCTGCCCGCTCGCTGGGTTAAACTCCATGATCGCGCGGCGCACCGTGGCGGGCGTGATGCCATGCTCTTGATTGTAGGCGTGCTGCAGCTTGCGTCGGCGCTCGGTTTCATCGATTGCGAGCTTCATCGCTGCCGTGATCCGATCGGCGTACATGTAAACCTGCCCGTTTACGTTGCGCGCCGCGCGCCCAATCGTCTGAATCAGCGAGCGAGCGCTGCGCAGAAATCCCTCCTTGTCCGCGTCCAGGATAGCGACGAGGCTGACTTCTGGCAGGTCCAGGCCCTCGCGCAGCAGGTTGATGCCGACGAGCACGTCAAATTCTCCGGCTCGCAGGTCGCGCAGAATTTCGATGCGCTCCATGGTTTCGATGTCGGAGTGCAAGTAGCGCACCCGCACACCTAGTTCCGTGTAGTAGTCGGTGAGTTCCTCGGCCATCCGTTTGGTCAAGGTGGTGACGAGCACGCGCTCGTCGGCCTTCGCGCGCACGCGGATTTCAGCAAGCAAGTCGTCGACCTGCCCGCTCTGCGGCCGCACAAAGATCTCGGGGTCCAGTAGCCCTGTTGGACGGATCAGCTGTTCGACGACCACTCCGTCCGATTTCTTGAGCTCGTAGTCGCCGGGGGTGGCGGAGACGAACACTGTCTGCCGCATGTGCGTCTCGAACTCGTCGAACTTGAGTGGCCGGTTGTCGAGCGCGCTAGGTAGTCGAAATCCGTACTCGACCAGCGTTTCCTTGCGAGAACGGTCGCCCTTGTACATGGAACCGACCTGCGGGACGGTCTGGTGAGACTCGTCCATGATCAGCAGGAAGTCCTTGGGAAAGTAGTCGATGAGCGTTGGGGCTGGATCACCCGCTTTGCGCTGCGAAAGGTGCCGCGAGTAGTTCTCGATGCCCTGCACGAAGCCCATCTGCTCCAGCATCTCAAGATCGTACATGGTGCGCTGCGAGATCCGCTGCTTCTCCAAGAAGCGACCCTCGCGGTCGTAGTACTCCAGGCGCTCCTTCAGCTCTTCGCGGATGGTACCGATGGCGCGGTCCAGCTGCTGGCGAGGCGTCACGTAGTGCGAGCCGGGAAAGATGGAATAGCGCTCCAAAGAGCCAAGTACTTTGCCGCGGAGCGGGTCGACCTCGTGAATGCCGTCGACCTCATCGCCAAAGAACTCCACGCGAATAGCCAGCGCTTCCTCGTAGACGGGGAAGATCTCCACGACATCCCCGCGCACGCGGAACGTGCCCCGATGAAAATCCGTGTCGTTGCGTTGGTACTGGATGTCCACGAGTCGCCGGAGCAGGTCGTCACGGCGAATTTCCTCGCCCTTGACGATGTTGATCAGCAGGCCGGAGTACGTTTCAGCCGAACCGATGCCGTAGATGCAGCTGACGCTGGCGATGATGATCACATCCGACCGTGACAGCAGCGATTGGGTCGCTGCGTGCCGCATGCGGTCGATCTGGTCATTGATGATGGCGTCCTTCTCGATGAAGGTGTCCGTTGTCGGAAGGTACGCCTCGGGCTGGTAATAGTCGTAGTAGCTGACGAAGAAGGCGACCGCGTTGTCCGGGAACAGGTCACGCATCTCAGCGTAGAGCTGAGCCGCGAGAGTCTTGTTCGGAGCCATGATCAACGTCGGCTTCTGCAGCCTTTGGATCAGGTTGGCGACGGTAAACGTCTTGCCGCTGCCGGTGATGCCGAGCAGGGTTTGGTACTGGGCGCCCTTCTCGAACGACGAGACCAAGCTCTCAATGGCGGCCGGTTGGTCGCCTTTGGGTGTGAAGTCGCTGCGGAGCTTGAAGGCCAGACCCATGGAACGACAACCCTTACTGCACCTCCCGCTCGCTGCAAGCGTGGGCGATAGAGCCCGCCAGCGCGGGCCGGTTCCTCACGGAAACAGCGCGATCTCCTGCAGCCCGAGGCCGTCCGGAAAACCAAGCGACACGTTGAGGGCTTGCAGCGCCTGGGCAGCGGCGCCGCGCGTAAGGTTGTCGATCGCACACATCGCAAGCAGCATGCCGGTGCGCTCGTCTAGCGCGTAGGCGACGTGCGCGCGCGCGGAGCCACGCACCCAGAGCGTGTCTGGCAGCAGGTCGGGGGGTAGAACCGTCACCAGGCCGCCGGCATACTGGGATTCCGCTGCCGCACGGCACTGCGCTGCGGTCACGCCCGGCTTCGCGCGCGCGTAGGCGGTCACCAAAATGCCGCGCGACATCGGTACGAGTTGCGGCGTGAACGTCACGCGGATCTCCGCGCCGGCCGCGAGGCTCAACTCTTGCTCGATTTCCGGAAGGTGGCGGTGGGCCCCGGCGACCTTGTAGGGGCGCATCCCTTCAGCCGTTTCCGGAAAGTGGCTGCCGGGGCCAGGCGAGCGCCCGGCGCCGCTTACGCCGCTTTTCGAGTCCACCACGATGAACGTCGGATCGATCAGCTGAGCCGCCAGGAGCGGAGCGAGAGGCAGGATGCTTGCAGTGACGTGGCAGCCCGGCGCTGCGATCAAGCGCGCGCCCTTCAGGGCATCACGGTGCAGCTCCGGTTGTCCGTAAACCGACAGCGCCAGTAGCTCCGCTGCCGGGTGCTCGCCGTAGGTCTTGCGGTAGATGTCGACGTCCTTCAAGCGAAAGTCTGCCGAGCAGTCGACGACCAGAACGCCCGCCTCGTACAGGGCTCGACCGACGCGGGCGCTGGTCGCATGCGGCAGAGCCAAGAGAGCGATGTCGATACGCTCCGCCAGTTTGGTCGCCTGGTCCGGCTCGAACAGCTCCAGCACGAGCTCCGACAGCGCCGGAAGGCCGAGCAGGCTGGGCAACACTTCGCCCAGGCGCCTGCCGGCCTTTTCACGGGCCGCCACCATCACGAGCCTAAGCTCGGGGTGCTGGTGCACGAGCCGCACCAACTCTGCGCCGACGTATCCCCCGGCGCCCAGGATGCCGACGCGGAGGGTCTGGGTCATGTGCCCTCAGCGCTTGGAGTACTGGAACCGCTTACGAGCGCCGGCCTGACCGTACTTCTTGCGCTCCTTCTTGCGGTCGTCGCGGGTCAGGAAGCCTGCGCGCTTCAGCGCAATGCGCCGTTCCGGGGTCTCGGCCAGCAAGGCGCGAGCAATGCCGTGGCGAATCGCGTCGGCTTGGGCGCTGTGTCCGCCACCGGCGACCGTCGCCTTGACGTCGTACTTGTCGGTGAGCTCAAGCACCTCGAGTGACTGCCGGGCGATCATACGCGAGGTTTCGCGTTCGAAGTAGTGGTCGGCGTCGTCGCCGTTCACCACAATTTTTCCAGAACCCGGGCTGATCCAGACGCGAGCAACAGCCGTCTTGCGCTTACCAGTGGCGTAGATCGAAACTTCGGACATAGCGTTCCTTTGAGAATCAGAGCGAAAGCGGCTCGGGCTTTTGAGCGACGTGGGGGTGTTGATCGTTTCCGTAGACCTTGAGCTTGAGCAGCATCTCGCGTCCCAACACGTTCTTCGGCAGCATGCCCTTCACGGCCTTTTCAATCGGCGCGCTGGCGTCCTTCGCGGCGACCTGTCGGTAGGTCTCCTTGCGGATCGAACCCGGATAGCCGCTGTGCGAGTAGTACATCTTGTCGTCCGCCTTGGTGCCGGTGAGCTTCACCTTGCTGGCGTTGACGACGATCACGAAGTCACCCGTGTCCACGTGCGGCGTGTAGGTCGGCTTGTGCTTGC
>JANNWK010001156.1:0-1871 GCA_031408355.1 Myxococcales bacterium | reverse complement strand
CACGCGCGCGTCGGGATGAGTTGGCGTTGATCGAGGCGCTGTGCACTTCAGACAACCACCTTGGCGTGATTGGGTCGCAGGCCCGCGCGAAGCTTAAGCGGCTCCCCAGCAGCATCTACTGGCTGGGGCTGCACAAATGGGGCATCCGACGGTTCCCGGGCTCGCAAGTTGACTATCACGAGCGACTGAAGCGTCCGGAGCTCTCGCAGCCCATCTTGGATGACGACGAGGACGTCGTGGAGGGCTCGTCGCGCGGCAATTGGCATGCAGGGCTGCCGGACCCGCCGAAGGAGTTGCTGAAGAGCGCGGACCTGAGCTTGACCCGAGAGGAGGCGCTGTACATGCGCGAGCGTATCCGCCAGAGGCAGGGCGATTCGCTGCTGAGCCACCTGATCAACAGCAGCTCGAAGATGCAGGGTACGTTGCCGTGGTTGCATCCCGCGGTGGCGACGCTGCCCGCGAGGCTGGCGAAACCGCTGGAGCACGCGCGGCTGTTCTCGGAAACCATGCATGGCGCGGCGCTGCTGTACAATCTGCAGCTCACGGAGTCCTTGCCGCCGGGCGCGGAACGCGAACGACGCATCGAGGGCTTGCGCGCGGAGCTGCACGAGTGGTGCTCCGAGCTCGACGCGTGTTCGAACGCAATCAGCAATTGGGATCGTAACGAGTTCTGGGGACTTGCGAAGCATCAGGCGAACGTGCGCGGCTCGACCGAAAACTTCGTCAATTCGTGGTGGGAGCTCCAAACCTGGCGCGATCCCGAGCTGGCCATTGCAAGCCTCGCGGCTCGTGAATTGATCCGGGCACGCGAGCGATCGTTGAAAGGTAGCCGGGCTCGGCTGGGAAACCAGCGAGCGCTGGAGCTATGGAAAGGTACCGCCGGGCTCTCTCGGTTGAACTACCGCTGGGCTGTCACGACCCGCATCGTCGACGATATTCACGCTGGGCTGGCAGAGGGAGGCGACGATGCTCGCTCCGCGTGACCGCCAGACATTGCTTGCGGCGCTGCGCCCGCCGGAAGGCTTCCGCGTGGACGGGGTCGTTACCACGACGTTCACACTCGACCTGACGGCGCTGCTGGTCGCTCCCCTGGCCTTTTCGCTGCTCGACATGACGGTTGACGGCGCCACCGCTGCAGGCTCGGGCGCCGGCGAACGCGAGCTCGACCCTTACGCCCTGCTCCGCGCCGCTCGGGACCACGCGGAGCGCATGGTGGTATTTTGCGACGCGACGCGCATCGCGTGTCCGCCCAAGTACCGAGCGCTGTTCGTGCACCTCGAAAAATGCGTAGCGCAGGTGTGCGCGCCTGACGAACGAGGGGTGTTTCATCCGAAGATCTGGCTGCTGCGATTCGTCGGCCCGGAGGAAGCCGTCCGCTATCGTTTCCTCTGCGCTAGTCGCAATCTCACCTTCGATCAAAGTTGGGATACGCTCCTGGTCCTTGAGGGTGAGCTGACCGATCGCGTCAATGCCATCGCAATGAATCGACCCCTCAGCGACTTCATCGCGACGTTGCCGAGCTTGGTGCAACCGAAGAGCGATCTATCCAAGGACCGCGGTAAGCTGGTGGCGCGCATGGCGGACGAGCTGCTCCGCGTGCGTTTCGATCTGCCCGAGGGGGTAGACGCAATCGCGTTCCACCCGCTCGGTATCCCCGGCTACGACGAGTTCAAAGCACCCGACCGCATTCAACGGGCTTTGGTGGTGTCGCCGTTCGTGGATCGCGGAGGGCTTAAGCTTTGGAGCGAGCACGGCAAGGAACACGTCTTGGTGTCTCGCGTCGACCAGCTTGACGAGCAAGATGACGAAACGTTGTCGCGCTTCGCGTCACGTGCCGTTCTGGCCGAAGCGCTCGACGGGGACGAGGGTGA
>JANNWK010001155.1:0-8364 GCA_031408355.1 Myxococcales bacterium | reverse complement strand
CTCAATGGTCCTGAAGTTCCAGGGGCTAAGACGTCAGATGAGCGGCACGCTGAGGTGGTACGGGAACTCGTGGTACAGCCTGCGAATCGCCCCCGCGCAACCGGAATGAAGACGCGAGGTTAGCTGTAAAAAGCTGACCTCGCGTTTTTCGTTTGTGGGCCACTCCTGGGCCAAGTGCGCCGCCTCGGCGATAAGAGCTACCGCGTGCATTTTATTCAATGGCCGCGCGCCCGCGGCTCGTTACCCACCGCGTCAGACGTACCCGCATCGAAGCCGGAGTTCCTGGGCAGGCGACCGTTGCGCAGCTGCTCGGCATCAGCCCGCGCCGTCCAATAGTCGCGAAGCGCGTCAACGTACGCGCGTGCACTCTCCACCTGGTCGCGCTTTGCCACCAGTAGCTGGAAAACTGAAATATTCATGGCGTTGAACTGGAGTTGCGTCTCGTCGAGGATCTTCTTCCGCATCGGCAGGAGCACGTTCTTCAAGTACAGAGCGCGATCCCGAGCGGTGACGGCGCGCGTGGCGACAGCTCGTGCTACCGCTCGAACCTGCGTGGCCCGAGCCGCGTAGAGTTGCTTCTGCCGTCGCATCTCGGCCTTGGCCCGAGCCACCTCGCCTTGCCCCTGGTAGAAGAGAGGAACCTCGATCCCCGCTTGCGGGCCGTAGCTCCAAGCACCGTCCTCGCGCTCTAGGCTAACACCAGCCTTGAGCTCGGGAAGGATGCCTTCGGCCGTGGCTAGATTCGCTCGACGAGCTGCGGCGGTGAAACGGTGGCGTATCACGGCCAAGTCGATACTGCGCTCCACGGCGCTAGACTCGAGCCGTGCCAGCGTCATGTCTGCCGGGGGGTCTACGAGCCGTGTCTCTGCCTTCCAAGTCCCATTGGATCCCCACAAACCCAACAACAAATTCAGTCGCTCTCGTGACGCTGACAGAGAGGTTTCTGCAGTGGAGAAGCTGACCCGAGCCTCATCGTACAGCACCTGTTCCGTCGCCAGGTCGAGGTCCGTCATGTTGCCTGCCTCGTGAATACCTTTGGCCGCCGCGGCGGAAGCTTCGAGCGCCTGTAGAACCGTGCCCCGAAACTCCAAGATCTGCCGATCAGCCAGGTACTCGAAGAACGCCTTGCGCACCTCCAGCGCGAGATCCATGGCTCGCCCTGCGACGCTGAGCTTTGCGGCCTCAAAGTCGGCCTGAGCGGCGCCGTTGCGCATAGGCAGGAAGATCAACTGGGCTAGGTCTTCGGAGAAGGAGAAGTCTATCGTCGGCGAGTTGTGTGTCGTCCTGTGAAAGCGGACCGCTCCTTCGGCAACCGGGTTGGGAATTGCCAGGGCAGAGACCAGGTCGGCGCGCGCGACGCCCAACTCTTCGAAGGACGCCTGAAGCTCGGGGCTATTCAGCAGCGCCAACCTCACGGCGCTCTCTGCGGTAAGCGGCTTGGAGAGGATGTCCCGGACCGCTTTTTGGGCTTGGTCAGTGCCGTCCACGTGCTGCCAGCGTACGTCGTGGCCGGTACGGCGAGATACCACGCTCCGCACATCTTCGTAGCCCGCGCTCTCGGAGACGCACGCAGGCAGGAGCACCGCGTAGAACACAAAGAACCTCCCAACGCCGCCGGCGCTGCGAGGCGCACGGCATGCGCGAACGACTGAGGCAATCAATGCCCGACTCCATGGGCAGGAGCCGGAGCGGGAACTGACGCAGGCGCCGTATCGCCCTGAGTGTTTCCATCGCGCTTGACCCCGTCCTTGCCGTGCTGATGCCTTGCGGGCATTGGCGTGTCTGGGGCCGACGGAGCAGCGTCGGCGCTGCCGATCGGCAAGGTCGGTGATAGTGGCGCTGTGGCGGCTTGCGAATTGGCCGGGTGATTGCCCGGCGTTTCCAGGGAGGTAGACACACAGGCAGTCACCCCCATCAAAGTACTCACTCCGGCAATCGCGACGCGGGCTGATTGAATTTTCGTGAACATGCTGCCTGACTCAGGTGGGGAACACGATTCCGTCGCGCTTCAGATCTCCAGGGGTCGCCTGCGCGGCCACCTCGCCGGCGGGATGCTTGTACCAGCCTGGATCCGCGTAGTTGGTGAGCTCGTCGCGCACTTTTAGGATCGTGAACATTCCGCCCATGGTGATGTAGTCGAACGGGCCTTTCGCGCCGACCATCGGGATGCTGTTCTTGGGAACCGGCATGCCCATCTCTGCCATGTCGCCCATGCCGTCGGGCCCCATGGTCATGTAGCCGGGCAGCAGTGGACGAACTCGCTTGTCGATAGCGCCGGGCTTGACGCCGATCATGTTCGGAATGTCGTGGCCCATTTGGTTCATCACGTGGTGTGTCATGTGACAGTGAAAGGCCCAGTCCCCGGGCGCGTCGGCCACCAGCTCTACATCGCGCGTGCTCCCGACCGGTACCAGTACGGTCGTCTGGGGCCACTGCGCGGACAAGGGCAAGGCTCCACCATCGGTGGCTACCACCTTGAAGAAGTGGCCATGCAAGTGAATCGGGTGGTGATCCATCGCGCTCAAGTTGCCAAACCTCACACGCACCCGATCTCCGGTTTTTGCCACGAGCGGGTCTGTGCCGGGGAACGCCCGAGCGTTCATGGTCAGTACGTTGAAGTCGGTCATCTCGTTGGGATCCGGCCGCGACGTTCCGGGATCGATTCGCCACTCGCTCAGCATGATGGCGAAGTCGCGATCGACGCGATAGTCGGGACTGGGGCGGCGTGGATGCACGACGAACATGCCCATCATGCCCATGGCCATCTGCGTCATCTCGTCGTGGTGCGAGTGGTACATGAAGGTGCCGTGCTGCTTGAGCGTGAACTCGTACTTGAAGGTCTCGCCCTTCTTGATAGTGCCTTGATTCAGCCCCGCGACCCCGTCCATGCCGTTTGGCAAGTAAATCCCGTGCCAATGAACTGAGGTAGGCGCGGCCAGCCGGTTGCTCACGTAGATCCTGATGGCGTCGCCTTCGACGGCTTCGATAGTGGGGCCGTGCACCCGGCCGTTATAGCCCCAGCATTTGCCTTTCAAGCCCGGCGCGAACTCGTGGTCGACTTCCTCCGCGATCAAATGGAACACCTTGACGCCATCCACGATCTTCCAGGGTAGGGCTGCGCCGTTGGGCGTGACGACCGGCTTGTAGTCCTTCCCCGGTTGTCCCGGCGGAAGCCGCCGCGCGGCTCGCCCGCCGCTGTAGGATGCCTCCCAAGCGCGCCCACTGGGGCCGACCTGGGCGGCGCCGGCACGTCGGACGTTCAGAAGAGCAGCGCCGCTAGCGACGGCCGCGCTGGTCAAGAGGGCTTCGCGTCGAGTGACCATCGTTCGTCTCTTTCAGGCGTCTCGCAAGACGCGCCTCGCGTCTGATGAAGACGCACTGTTTGGTTTCGCACTGGTTCATTCGGCCAATAGAAAAGCAAGGAGTGTACCGCGTGGCGCCTAGTCAATGTCCGCAAGGAAGAGCGACGCTTCCTGCCGGGCGGCTGTAGGCGTTCGAGCGGCCGCGACGTCAACGACCTGTAGTTCCAGTCTACGGATCGCGCTCCTAATTTTCTAATCGTCTACAGCTTAGGCTCAAGCTAAAGCTAAAGCTAAGCTAGAGCTAGAGCATGGCCAGCGCGCATCCGCGATCCTGGGGCCATCGCCTGGCTCGACAGCTGATGCCGAGCGCGCCACAGGAACGAGCCTAGCTACTTTGCAGAATTTGCGGAGATCGAACGTGAGAAATTGACCATGGGTGTCGAAAGCATCGGCTCGCCGGCCCTTTGGGTAGGTTTTACCGTCTTCGTGCTGGCCATGCTGGCTCTCGACCTTGGCGTCTTCCACCGCAAGGCGCACGAAGTGAGCGTCCGCGAAGCTCTCGGTTCGACTGCGGTCTGGATCTGCCTTGCACTCGCCTTCAACCTCGGTGTGTATTTCTGGTTCGGTTCGGAACGCGCGCTCGAGTTTCTCACTGGCTACGTGATCGAGAAGGCGCTTTCGGTCGACAATATCTTCGTTTTCATTGTCGTTTTCTCGGCTTTCGCAGTCCCGGCCAAGCTGCAGCACCGGGTGCTCTTCTGGGGGATCCTCGGTGCGCTCATCATGCGCGCCATCTTCATCGTGCTCGGCGCGGCCCTCCTTCAGAGGTTTCACTGGGTCATCTACATCTTCGGCGCATTTCTGGTTTTCACGGGGATCAAGCTGCTCCTGCAGCGAGGCGATGAGGTCCATCCAGAACGGAACCCACTGTTCCGGCTGTTCCGGCGGTTTGTGCCCTCCGTGGCGGAATATCGTGGCGGCCAGTTCACGGTCATCGAGGGTGGAAGGCGATACGCGACGCCGCTGTTGTTGGTTCTGGTGGCCATCGAGACCACGGACATCGTCTTTGCCGTCGACTCCATTCCCGCCATTTTCGCCGTCACGACGGATCCCTTCATCGTCTACACGTCGAACATTTTCGCCATCCTTGGTCTACGCGCGCTCTACTTCGCGCTAGCGGGGATGATGGGGAAGTTCCACTACCTGAAGGTTGGGTTGTCGCTCGTCCTCGTGTTCGTCGGAGCGAAGATGCTCCTGGCCGGGATCTATAAGATCCCGATTCTGGTTTCTCTTGGTGTCATCGTCGCCTTGCTCGCCGGTTCTGTCGTGGCTTCGCTGCTGCGTCCACTGGCCAAGCCGCTGCTTCCCGTCCCGGCGCCCGATCAGCCGGCTGGAGCGAAGCCATGATCGCCGGGGGACCCGCCACTGCGATGGGCGTAGCGCTTCGCGCAGCCTGGGCCGGACGCCGAGGATGCCGCCCAATCTCATGAATCCGACCATGGTCGAGCCGGCCCCTGACTGGCGTGCCCGTACACAAGCGCTGATCGAGCATCCTCGCTTCGATCAGGCGGTTGTCGTGCTCATCGTTGCGAACGCGATCACGCTCGGCCTCGAGACATCGCCAGCGATTACCGAGCGCTACGGAGAATTGCTTCGCGTCGTCGACCGCACGGCGTTGGGAATATTCGTGGTCGAGTTGCTGCTCCGATGCTTTGTCTACCGCAGTCGGTTCTTCCGCGACCCGTGGCGCGTATTCGACTTTGTGGTTGTAGGGATCGCGCTGGTGCCTGCGAGCGGGGTGTTCAGTGTGCTGCGTACTCTCCGAGTGCTGCGGGCACTGCGGCTGGTTTCGATGGTACCCTCGATGCGACGGGTCGTCAGTGCCCTGCTCTCGGCCGTTCCGGGTATGGCGTCGGTTATCGGTCTGATGTCTCTCGTGCTGTACGTGTCGGCCGTCATGGCCACAAAGCTGTTTGGCGCGGTTGCGCCGGAGTTCTTTGGTAGCTTTGGCGCCTCGCTGTTTACGCTGTTTCAGGTGATGACGGTGGAAGGTTGGCCCGACATTGCGCGTGCTGTGATGGCGCACTCGCCGTATGCCTGGGTCTTCTTCGTCAGCTACCTGCTGGTCGCGACATTCATGGTCTTGAACCTGTTCATCGCGGTGGTCGTCAACGCGATGCAGTCGCAGGTGGCGCAGGATCTCAAGGGCGAGGGAGAGGCTCACACGCGATTGATCCTCGACGAGGTGCGTGCGTTGCGCCGTGAGATCGAGGCGCTCCGGCGATGACAGACGAGCCCCTGGTAGCTGCACTTTGCCGGCTTCGTGGACATGCGGGTGGGGCAGCAAGGTCTCGCCTGTCGCGCTGCCTCACCGGTTCGAGCAGCGCGACCCGACGACGAAGACGGCGCCGGCGAACCAGGCGAAGCGAGGCGAACTCATGACGATTGTATGTGGAACAGACTTCTCCGAAAACTCCGATAAGGCGGTTGGCGCCGCTGGTGCTATCGCAAGGCGGCTCGGCCTGCCGCTCAAGCTCCTGCACGTGACTGACTCGCCCGGAGCGGACGGCCGGGGCGAGGAGGCACCGGGGGCTCGACTCAGCACCCAGGCGGAAGCGCTCCGAGCGCAGTTCGGCATCGACGTCGAGCCACTGGTCGAGGCCGGCGTCGCGGACGAAAGGCTGGTGGCGCTGGCGCGCAGTCTGAACGCTCGACTGCTCGTGGTTGCGTCTCTCGACGAGAAGAAGCAACAGTACTGGCTGCTCGGCAGTGTGGCCGAGCGTGTGGCACAGACCTCGTCCGCTCCAGTACTCGTGGTGCGTGATGGCCCGAGCATTGAGGCGTGGGCACGAGGCGAGAGCGTCCTGCGAGTGATGGTAGGCGTCGAGCAAACTGCGGGGTCCAAGGCTGCACTGCGTTGGGCACGCGAGCTACGTGAGATCGGCCGCTGCGAATTGCTCGTGGTGCAGATCGCATGGCCGGCCGAGGAGCATCAACGCGCCGGCATCTCCACGCCAATGCCACTCGACCATTTGCGTCCCGAGCTCGAGCAGGTGTTATCGCGTGACCTGGAGGCTTGGGCGGGCGAGCAGCCATGCCCCGTCGATACGTCATTTGTCGTCAAGCCTGGCTGGGGGCGCGTGGACCGTCACCTTACGCTGTTCGCGGCGGAATCGAAGGCGGATCTTCTCGTCGTCGGCACACACCAGCGGGCGGGCATCGCACGGCTCTGGCAGGGCTCGGTCTCCCGTGGCGTGCTCCACGGCGCCGCGATGAGCGTGGCCTGCGTGCCCCTCGGCGGGCCTGTCGATGAGCCGGCGGCAGACCATGAGCCGCACGACGGGCCTCGCCATGGGGACTGATTCAGCGCTTCCGGCGACCATGGCGGAGCTCGCGCGCGTTTCACGGAGGCCCAAGCCAAGTGGCTTGGGCGCGTCGGCAAACAGCTCAAGCTCGAAATTATCGTCGACCGCGTCGCGCTCGATTCTGGCCAGGGCGGCGTCACGCGCCTGAACAAAATCTTCGAGGTCACGCTCGAAGCCCTGCTGGGCGAGCTGGCGGACGAAGTTTGGAAGGACGCGGGCTAGCTGGGCCTACAGGGCCAGGTCGCGACGGCGTCAGGCCGCGACGGCGTCAGGTCGCGACAGGGTCAGGCCGCGAGCTGATCTCACGTGCTGTCCGTCTGTGCTGCAAACGCTTCGTGCCTGCGCGACTGCCTAGCGCGCTCCATGCGGCCTCGGCTGAAGTCCTGTTCGGCGGCCAGCGCATTGTGCGAGCGGCAACGCAGCGTCAAGTTTGCCGCCGCGTGCGTCCCGCCCCGTCCAAATGCTTCCAGGTGGTGCAGCTCCAGCTGGTGCGTCTCGCGACAACGCGCGCCCGCACCGTCAATATACGTACAGCGCGCGCCATCACGCTCGAATACGCTTCGCCTCGCCGCCGCCGGAATGCATCGCCCCCGCCGCGGCTTGCCCGCATCGCCCGCGCCCGCATCGCCCGCGCCCGCATCACCCGTCGCCGCATCGTCCGTCGCCGCATCGCTCGCGCCCGCATCACCCGTCGCCGCATCGCCCGTCGCCGCATCGCTCGCGCCCGCATCGCCCGTCGCCGCATCGCCCGTCGCCGCATCACCCGTCGCCGCGTCACCCGCGCCCGCATCGCGCGGCCGCGCCGGCCTTCGCGGCCGCGCCGTCTTCGCGGAGCGTCGCTTCTCCAAATCGGCGACCAACAAACGCATGGCCCGCAAATGGATTTCCTCGAGCGAGGTCTTGCTGTGCGCGTGTGAAAGCAGCGCCTTCGCCCGCTCGACCAGCTCCACGTACTCCTCCTGCGCGCTGAACTGCACGCCATAGCGCAGCGGTCCGCTCACCGGCGTCACTCCGGACCGCGCCAGCGCGGGTTCGACCGCCTCACCCCGCGCCAACTGGGACTCCGCCTGCCCGTCGTTGTCCGACCCTGCCGCGTCCGGTCTGCCGTTGTCCGCCCCTGTCTCGCGCTGCTCGTCGTCGTCGTCCGCCGCCGTCTGGTCCCGCTCGTCGTGGTCCACCGCCGCCGCGCGCTGCCCCTCGCCGCCCGCGCCTGCTGCGTCCCCCGCACCTGGCTCGTCCGGCCCAACCCCAGAAACGGCCTGCAACGGCGCGCTCATCCAAGCGCGCGGCGCGTCGCCGGACCGAAGCTCGCGGACAAGAGGCGAAAGCGCCTCCACCAGCCCCTCCCAACATGGCCGATCGCCTGCGGATCGCGCCGGCGCGGGTCCGAGCGGCTCGATGCGCGCCGGAAGCTCGGGAAACGGCGCCAGCACCCGGAGTAACTTCGTGAGCTCCTTCTTGGTGCGGTGTTTGGCGCGGGCCAATACCTCGAGGTGATTTTCAGGCGTGAGCTGAGGCCCCAGCATGAGCAGGCCCGTCAAGTGCAGCTCCCCGCTGGCAATCGCGTCGTACAGCGCCGGAAAGCGCTTCACGAGCCGCGCGGCGCTGACCCGACGGAACGCGGCATCCTCCGAGAACCGCAGCTCGTAAATACAATACGTATACAAACTCGAGCACGCCCGCTCGCGATGAATCCC
>JANNWK010001154.1:0-1715 GCA_031408355.1 Myxococcales bacterium | reverse complement strand
CGGGTACGTTTGAGCAGCAGCTGCCGTTCGCGGTGAGTGCGAAGGCGGCGGAGCTTGTCGGCGTCGCGCGCGGCCTGCTGCAGCTTGATTTGCTCGAGGGCGCCGGCGAGGAGTTTGTTGGAGACGATGGCGCCCTGCGTGATTCTGGCTTCGTCCTTCTCAAACTCCCTGAAGGGGAAGGACCTGGCGCCCACGCGCAGCTGGACGCTGCCATCCCGTGATTCGACGACCGTGATGGCTTTGCCGGCGAGAGCCCGCGCCCGCTCGGTTTCCTGTAGCAGGTAGAGGCGGCGCTGGTAGTTGACAGTCAACGCGGCGCTGACTTGACGCGTCTCTTGCCAGGTCAGTACCTCGTCGAGCTTCTCGCTGGCAAGTAGCGGGCGGTGGGCGTCAAAGGCGTTGTGAGGTGCCTGCGCAAAGCGAGCGTTGAAGTCCGCCATGAACTCGGGCGCGAAGGCGTTGGCGGCATCGATGGTCGATATGCCGCGTAGCCTGAGCTCCTTCACCAGCCTGTCTTGAAGTGTCAGGTTGGCGCGCTCGACGCGGCCCTTGGCCGGCGCGGAATTGGCGCAAATGATGTCGATATTGATGTCGCGCATGGCCCGACCGAACTGCGTAATGCCGTCTCCGCCGCGGGGCTGCTTGGCGTTGACGCGGAAGACGCCCGCCTTGTCGCTGTAGAAGGCCACGGGCTTGCCGAACTTCTCGATGTAGCCTCGCGTCGCTTCGAAGTACTCGAACGTTGCTTCGGCGTTGCAGAAGTAAAGCTGCATCAGCCGGCTCGTGGCGTCATCGACGTACACGAGCAAAACGCAACGTGTCGCGCGAGCTTCAAACCACTCGTGATCGCAACCGTCGATCTAAATCAGCTCGCCGAGACAGTCCCGGCGCCTTCGGGGCTGGTGGGCGCGCTCGCGACGCCGTGCGTGAGGCACCCAAAGCCCGTCCTCGGTCATCCAGTGGCGCAGCGTCTCGCGGGACACGTGGACGCCGTGCAGCTCCCCGAGCTTCTCCCAGGCCAGGGTCGGGCCGAAGTCGCTGTAGCGGGCCCTGACGATGGCCAGCGCCGCCTCCCGCTGCTCGGCGGGCGCCCGGCGATTGCTCGCCCGGCCGCGCTTCTGCGACGCCAGGGCGCCAGGACCGCCCAAACGGTACCTCCGGTACAGCCGCTCGACCTGCCGCACACTCAGCCTCAAGAGCTCGGCGGCCTTGACCTGAGTCAGCCGCCGCTCGTCGATCTTGCGCATCAGCGCCGCCCGCTCGAACTCCCGTGCGCTCATGGTCAGGATGGCTGCCGTCATGCCCAGCCGCGTACCGCGAACCCGACATTTCTATCTGGCAGAAACCCGACACTTCCATTTTGCTCCTACACCGATGTGGCGCATAACTTCTCTTATGTTAACAAGCACTTAAGCGCTCTCCGGAGTGACTAAAGCGTCTCAGAGGGCAGCGACCCAGTCAAGCTGCCGCTCACGTCCGGGTGCGGCCGGTGGCGTTTGGTTTGCTTATTCCCCCGATAATCAGAGACGCGCTGCAATCGCCGCGGCAAATTGATCGAGCGCCGTCAAACCGGCGGGCAATTCGGTCCAGAATCGATCCATGTCGGCCGTGCCGTAGCCGTGCGCCAAGCGATTGCGCAAGGCGGCCATGCTGGAGAGCGCGGATGCAAGCGCCGCATCGATAACGCCGTGGTTGGCCAGCATGCTGAAGCTCTC
>JANNWK010001153.1:0-3467 GCA_031408355.1 Myxococcales bacterium | reverse complement strand
CTCGACAGAGTAGGCGCTCCATGACGAGCAGGCCACGCTTGGTCGGAGAAGAAGCATTGGGCCCGGCGAGGGCCGCGAGCATCGCCCCCTGCGCCAGGATGCCGAGGCCGCGCCCCGCCGGCCGCGCGACGACAGCATAGTCGCTGGGCGGCGCGGGGAAGCCATAAAATGCCGCCAGCTGCAGCGAAGGTGTTGAGAAATCTGCGGTAAGTAGCTCGGAGAGGCCTCCCTGGCGAGCTATCACGACCTCGCCAAGAAAGCGCCGCGTTTCACCGACCATCTGGTCGCGAAGTGCCTCAAACTCGGGGACGGCCGTCTTGGTAACGCTGGCGGTTCGGCCGTAGCCGAGCCACGCGTTGAAGAACTTCTCCACCGTGCGCAGGCCGTTGTCGCTCGCCAGGAGGACATGCGCTGTACTCAGTAGCGCCTCGGGCGTGTCGAGCTGGCCCGCGTCAGCCTGCGCGAGTAGCTCGTCCGTGGGTCGGGTGCCGGAGAAGCTATAAGCGAGCTCGGTCGCTAGCTCGTGCTGAGAGAGCTGATACTGCCGGCCGTTCGCGACGCCCACCTCGCGACGGTAAACGGCGTGCGGCGACTGCGCCAGCGCTCGCGTTAGGTAGCGAATGCCTCCCGCGAAATCCTTGGCAGCAAGTACCTGCTGAAATAGCTCGAGGTAGCGCGATTGCTCGTCTTCGCTGAGCGGGCGTCGGAACAGCCGCTTGCCATACTTCTGAACGAACTGAGCCGCGCAGCTGGTGTCCGCTGCGATCGACGCGCAAGGCAAGAGCGCCGCAAGAGCGGGCCCAGTCACGGCGGCCCCGAGCGCATCGCTCGTGCGGTCCAGCTCATCGGCGGCTTGTTTGCCGACGATCAGCAGTGCCGAGTCGTTGTCGAAGCCGTGAGTTGAAATGGGATCGGCGCTCATCACCGGCGTCCACGCGCCCTGAGCCTCCGGAAACACATCGTTCAGGCTGTTCACGAGCTCGTCCCGACTCAGCCTTCTGAGCCGCGGACTGCCCACAACGGAGGTGCCACACACCGAGCTCGGATTGGGCTCGCCACCGCCCGTGCCAGCACTACCGCCGTGGCCCCCGCCCTTTAAGGGCCCGGCGGCTTCATCGCTAGCCGAACAGGCGACGAGAGTTGCCAGCGCTGAAACAGCCAGACAAGTTGTCCATCGCCGCTCCGGGGCGCTCATGTGAGGAGCTCCGCCACCGGGCCCGTTGCATCCGGGAACATGCCCGTGACGCCCATGGCGCTGCACAGCGAAAGGTAAACGTCACCCGCCGGGCGATCGGCTGTGAACGTAAGGACCTGCCCCGTGGCAAGCGCACCGCCTCCGCCGCCGATCGTCAGCGAGGGGACGTACGACAGCACGGCCGGCCCTGGTCCCGGCTGAAGCGCTCGGGTACCGGTGGGGTGGTAGGCGCCTTCGCCTATTTCACTCATGACGTAGACGATGGTGTTGTCGAGCACGCTGTGGGCCAAATCGGCCGGATCCGGTCCGAGGAGCGGCGTCAGGGCGTGGGTGACGAGCTGTTCAATGAACCAACGCTGGCACTTGGCGAACGCCTCGCGCGTCGTAGGATTGAGGGCACCATCCTGCCCCTGCTGCGGCTGCGTGTGCGATAGCGAGCTGTGGTGCGGACCGTTTGAGCCCATGAAGCCAAAATCGAGTTCGCAGTTGGTGTACATGGGCTGTAGTGCCACCACCTGCCGGGCGTTGCAGCGCAGCGCTGCGCCCGCAAGTTGCAGCTGCGCCGCAAGCAGCATCGGGAAGTTCTCTTCCTTGAGGAAGAAGTCGTCACCCTGACCTGCCGCGGCCGCGCGCAGCGCCTCGATGCCGGCCAGCACCGGCGCGCTATCGCAGCTCACAACGCCGCCTCCCACACCGCCGGCCTTGAGAGCCTGGACAGCTTCCAGGTGACTCTGCAGCTTGGTCTGTTCGCCCGTCAGCGCCGACAGCTCCAGCTTGAGCGCCGCAACCTCGCCCTCCGTGAGCGCGTGGAGCGCGGCGTTCAGTGCGATGTCCGGGTTCTCCGCCGGGCCGGGAGCCTGCCCGAGGCCGCTAAACGCCGTGTCGTAGGCGACGAGCGGGTTCTTCTCTGGCACGACGGGCGTGCCGTCCCACATCAGCTTGCCGTCCTTGTCGAGCCCAAAGGGCCGATGCGGCAGCGCCCCGAGGATGAGCGGCTTTACCCCGAGCCCTCTGGCGATCTGATGCTCGAGCGTGACGCGCTTGACGGAGTCGTCAGGCGAACCCAGGCCGCCGGGCGCGCCGACTCCGGATAGGCAAGTAACGATAGCCTCGTGCGTCTCAGCGCCCTTCGGATAGCTGATGCCCTGAATAACGTTGACGTAGGATTTGAACTGCTCCTGGAGGGGCCCAAGCACGCTCACGCCGCTCTGGTCGAGAGTGAAACTCGTCGGATCGTTCGGCATGACCTGCGGCTTGAAGTGCTCAGGCGGCACGCCGTGCGGCATGTAGAAGAGCAAGAAGCGCTTGGGCGCGACCGTTGGCTGAGCCAACGCGACGTTCGAGAACTTTGCGGCCGAAGCCACCGACAGGCCGAGCCCCAAGGCACGCAGGAAGACCCGCCGCCGAACCCTGAGAGCGCTGCGGCTCGCCGGCGTCACCGCGTCTCGAATCAGCCCCCGTTCGCTCGCGTAACCCGAAGCTTGCGTGCTGCGCATAAGTGACTTTTGACTAGCACGCGAGAAAGACCAGGCCAGTCTCTTCACAGAAGAGACGAACCGAAATCTGGGACTGGTTTCAGACTGGCCGCACCTGGAAGCGGTTCCCGCTGGGAGTGCCGGTTCCAGAACAGCGCCAGCCGGCCTGGCGCCGGGCCCCGCCGGCTTATCGAAGTGAAGCGCGCTCTTGACGTTTTCTGGACCTCTGTTCAGTGCCTTGATACTGAACAGGCATGCAGATGTCCCTTCCCGAGGCGCTCCTTGTCCAAGTATTTCGTTCCGCTCGCCAAGGCGAGCGTCCCAACCTCACGGCCTTGTGCCGAAGGGCGCGGGCCAGCCATCTCGAGCTTGAACGAGCCTTCCTGGTGCTCGAGGAGGCTGGCCTGATCAGCCAGGGCCCTAGCGGTGAAAGCCTGACGCTTTCGGGGCTGGCGACGGCCACGGCCCTGGCTAGCCGGTCGCTTCGCCACCACCGACCGCTCGCCTCGTGCCGGCAGCTCGCGGCGTAGTCGTTCGCTTTCCGGAGCGGAACCCTTGCGGCCTCCCCCACCCCTGAGGTACATCCCCGGCCCTTCAGAAACGCTACCTACGCAGCGGTGGTGGAACTGGCAGACACACCAGCTTGAGGTGCTGGCGCCGTAACTGGCTTGGAGGTTCAAGTCCTCTCCGCTGCACGAAACTATCGAGACACAGCGCCGGGGGTGACGGGCGCTTGACGCCGGGCGGGAGGATGGTAGCGGTGGCTTCGATGTCGTTTGGCTTCGCGCGCGCTACGG
>JANNWK010001152.1:0-8799 GCA_031408355.1 Myxococcales bacterium | reverse complement strand
GTTCGACGCCTTGGCCTTGCGGATGAAGGCGCGGATCGGCTCCCCCTGAAAGTAGCTTGAGACGAAAAAGTAGCTCGCGGCGACCAGAATGTTGTGCCGGTTCGTGTAGCGCCAGGTGATGGTGGCATCACCCGCGCGGTTTACTAGCTTGTGGTGGTTCAGGTTGTGCGTCGGGATCCAAGCGAAGGTCGGGTAGCCGTAGAAGACGCTGATCCAGTTAGCGAAAACCTGGTTGGCTCGCTTGCCCTTGAAAGTGGGGCAATGATTGTGATTGTGCGCGATGACGCCGCACGAAAGCGCGAAGTAGGCGCTCAGCCACCATAGGTAGGGCACGAGCTCCGGTCGAGCGAACTGCAGCGCAACGAGACCGGGCGTGAAGACGAACGTCCAAAGCAGAGTGCGGTAATCCGCAGCGAACCTGGGCAACATGCGAGGCGCAGTATAGCGCCCGATTCTCGCCGTGTCGTCACGCTTCGGTCAGTATTGACCCCGAATGGCCGAGCTTCGCTGTTAATTTGCGTTATCGCGGACGTACGCGATGGTGCGAACGGCGTCGATAAGGCGCGCTCGCGCCTCCGAGGGCAGATCCACGAACAGGACGCCCATCCCCGGATTCGGATTGTCCGCCAACATTCGCACTGGGTTCACCCACTGCACTTGCCCATAGAGGATGAAGGGCTCAAGCACTCCGGGTGGCGCAAACCGCAGCGTCAGCCGCGTCCCCACCTCCAGCGGTTCGTGCGTTGTCACGAAAATCCCGAACTCGGAGATATTGGCGATGCTCGCGTAAAGGAACGTGTCCTTGGACTCGCAATCCACGGACCAAGTCACCTCGAGGCGATCGGAGCTACGCCGATCGGACATCGGCGGCCGCTCGGAGGGCTTTGCCTGGTCGTCGCTCACACTTCCGCTCTAGCGCTGCAACCCAGCGCTGTCACGCCGAAAAACCCGCCAAGACATGGCGCGCAGGAAAGGGCGCCCAGTGCGTCATCGAACGCGCAGTTCGCCGCCCACGATCCGATTCTCCTCGTGTTCACCACGGCTGACTTCAAACCGACGCCCCCCAGAGAATAGGCCAAAGTAGATGCGGTAGCTGCCCGCAGTAAAGTTTGGTTCCAGGGAGAAGTCGCGGGAGTCAGCAATGATATCGCCCTCATGCCACAGGGACATCGGGTAGCGGTCGTCGAGCAGCGGGTGGTCTGCGTTGAAACGGCGCTGAGCCCCGTCGAAGTGCACGAAGGCCTGCCAAGTACCGCTGACGGGGGCTTTCACGCGAAAGTAGCTGACGAAGCGGTAGTGCGTGCCCGGGACCAGGCTGGTTTCGGGCACGCCGCTCAGCGACAGCACACTGAAACCGAGCACGTCGAGCGCGTGGCCAAGGCCGACATCGAGCGGATGCTGGGGCGTCGGCTCCGCGCTGAGGAAATAGCGAGCGAGCGGGTTCTCGTTCTGCTCCGTCGGTCGCAGTTCCGAGGAAGCAAGGAGCACCCCGCTTGAACGGGCGTCGAGGACGGCCAGGTTCCTCCCCGAGCGCTGCCGGTTGAGTGAGTTGAGCTCAGCCAAGTCCTCTCCGCGTAGCAAGAGCCAGCGACGCGGGCCGCCCCGCCCCAACCATTCGAACGCGCTAGGAGCAGCATCGAATGGCTCGAGCCGCGCGCTACCGTGATAGCGAGCCGCTTCGCCCGCTTCGCCGAGCACGCCGAGGGGCTCGCCTGCGCGCCGCAACTCGCGGTAGCGTTCGAACACGAGCTTCGGCGAAATCTGGCGAGCCAACGCGGGATAGAAACCATGACTCGCTGCGAGGCCAAACGCGGCACCGACCAAGAGGATCCCTTGGACGCGCGTCGGCCGCGGCCAACGAGCCCCGCTCGCGAGGCGGCCTCGAAATAGCAGCCGAGCGAGGTCGCGCAGCAGCATCGCAGTCAGCGGCAAGAGGATGCCCAACGGCACCGCCACGGCGGCCAGCGCCGCGAGTCGACGCGCGGATGCGCCAAATGTCTCGAGCGGCGGCAGAGGCACCAGACGCTCACTGATCGCCGCGAGCGCGAGGAAACCGACCAGGGCAGATTCCAGCACTAGCAACGCGAACACCAGGTTGCCGTCCCAAACGCGCTGCAGCTGGCGCAGGACGCGCTCGTACTCTGCGCGACGAAATACCGTCTGCCCGTGGGCGTCCTGCTCGTACAGCAGAAGCGCGCAGGTGGCTCCGAAACCCAGCGCCCCAAACACCCAGAAGCGACCGGTAGCCTCGTGGAAGCTCTCGGGCATGCTGGCCGCCGAGAGCGCGAAGCCCGCCAGCGCCTTGTCCGGGGAAGCCTGCAGATCAAAGCCGATGATCAGCGCGAGGGCCGCTGCCGACAGTCCGAGTAGCGGAGCTCCTAGCCCACGCTCCTCGGTTTCTCGCAGTCCGAACCCGACCAGGGCGGCGAAACAACAGAGCCCCGGAAGCGCAGTCGCGCCGAGGGCGGGGGCGAGCCAAGCCCCCGAAGCCAGACTGAGCGACAGGCCGAGCACCGCCGCCACGAGCGGCGCGCTGTGCTCCGTCCCCGCGGGCTCATCGGCCCTCCTCCCCAACCCCAAGAGCGCCATCGGCGCGAGCGCGCTCCACGGGAATGCGGAGTGACCGAGCTGCCCAAGCATCGTGTCGAACGTCGCTGGCTCTGACGCGGCCCCAAGCGCGCCGCCCACGAACACCGAGTAGTCGCCGCCGGCCTGAACCCACGCGAGGTGGCTGAGCCCCGCGAGCAACGCCGCCAACCCAACGCCCGAGATCCCGAGCGCCAGCCACAGCCCAAGCCGGCCGATGGCAGGTCGGCTCACGAACACCGTGAGCCCTGCGGAGAGCGCAGGCACCGCGACGGAAGGCAGCGCCCCCCGACACCAGAAGCCGGCGTACAGTCCGACGACACCCAGCAGCGCATAGCCCCAGCGAGTGTGGCCTGGCAGGGCCGGGACCAGCGTGGCTACCGACAATCCGGACCAGGCCATGCAGAACGCGGACAACGTCACCGCGTCACCCAACAGCGTCCTGGCCTGCAGAAAGTAGAGCGGTGTCGTCGCGAGCACGACCACGCCGTAGAGCGCCGCGCGCTCATCCCAGAGCTTGGCGAGACCCATGTAGAGGCTCAGGAGGCCGAGCACGGCCCAGAGCGCCAACGGGAGCCGACCGGCCCATTCGGACAGCCCGAAGACCCGATAGCCGACGGCCGCCGAGGTAAACGGCAGCTCCCCACGGCCGATTTCGGCGCGAATTGGCACACTGTTGTCGGCGCCCGCAACCGCCAGCGCGTCGCCGCCAAGCAGATTGTGGGCCACACGCCGGGATAGCTCGGCGACCGAGACCTCATGCGGCGCCCACATGCCAGCTCGACCAATGCCCGCGACGAGACTCAGGGCGACGAGGACGAGCAGCAGCCGCGCCAGGCGGTTTCCACGCACAGAAGCGGCCTACTCCCGCCACCGGGCGAGCGCAACTTGCGCGGAGGACCGAGTTCTGGGAAGAAGCGCGACCCAGACGCCCCGTCGGCGCTGGCCGACCCGCCAAACTTTTCGCGGGAAATCGCCCCTGAGCTGGGGCCCCACCCCAGCAGTTTCTGTTGTGTTCTGTCTGTGAGTTGACTCAATGCGCGCTGGAACGATTGCCATCATCGGTCGGTCGAACGTCGGAAAATCGACGCTCCTGAACCAGATCCTCGGGGAGCGGTTGGCCATCGTGTCGCCGCTGCCCCAAACGACGCGCGACGCGCTACTCGGCGTCGTGCGCCGCGAGGGCGCGGAACTGGCGTTCCTGGACACCCCCGGCGTTCATCGCCCAAAGTCGGAACTGGGGTCGCGCATGAACTCTTCAGCCCTGTCCGCGGCCGAGACGGCTGACGTCGTCGTGTATGTCGCTGACGCCACCATCGGCGCTAGGGCCGTCGAGAAGAAGAGCAAACGCGAGCGCGGGCCGCTGCCGCTCGCCGAGCTCGTACCCGAGGACGCGGCGCTGTTGAGCGAGCTTGCCCCGCTGTCCAAGGTGCCAAGCGTACTAGCGCTGAACAAGGTCGACGCAGTGCGGAACAAGGGTTTGCTCCTCCCGCTCCTGCAGAGCTACCTCGACGCCAGGCCGTTTCGAACGCTGGTGCCGCTCTCCGCCCTGGAGAACGACGGCGTCGAGCGCCTGCTCGATGAAGTCGCCGCGCTCTTGCCAGAAGGCGAAGCGAGCTACCCAGCCGACACTCTCACCGACAAACCCTCGAGCTTCTTCGCTCGCGAATACGTGCGGGAGCAGGTATTGCTGGGGCTTAAGGGGGAAATCCCCCACGCCGTGGCGGTGAGCATCGACACGTTCGATGAATCGTCCGACAAGCTCAGGATCGCCGCGACAATCCACGTAGAAAAGATCTCCCAGCGCAAGATCGTCGTGGGCTCCGGCGGCGCCGTGATCAAATCGCTCAGGCTCGGGGCCGAAAGGCGGCTTTCGCGCCTGCTTGGTCGGAAGGTGCGGCTCGAGTTGTTCGTGCGCGTCACGCCACGGTGGAAGGACGCACCCCGCATGCTGGCCGAGTTGGGCTACGAACGTCCGAGTGGAGGCAAGTCATGACGCCGATCGTTGCCGTCGTGGGTCGCCCCAACGTCGGGAAGAGCACCCTGTTCAACCGCCTGGCGGGAAAGTCGTTGGCGATCGTCGACGACCAGCCGGGGATCACGCGCGACCGCCACTATGCCTCCGCCTACTTGGCCGGCCGGGAGCTGACGCTGGTCGACACCGGCGGCTTCGATCCTGCGAGCGGCGACCCGATGCAGCAGGGGATCGCGCGGCACGTCGAGGCGGCCATCGCCGAGGCAGACGTGATCGTCTGCGTGCTCGACGGAACCTTGCCGCCAACCACGCCGGACCGGGAGGCCGTGCACCTCCTACGCCAGAGCGGAAAGCCCGTCGTGTACGTGGCGAACAAGGTGGACAACGCCGACCGGGCGCTGATGGCCACGGAGCTCTTCTCGCTGGGCGTGCCCGAGCTGGTCAACGTGTCCGCCCTCCACGGGAGGGGCACCGCCGAGCTGGCGATGAAGATCACGGCGGCTTTCCCGCCCAGCGCTCCACCGGAGGAGCCCGACGACTCCCTGCCCCGGATCGCCCTAATCGGCCGCCCAAACGCCGGAAAGTCATCGCTATTCAATAGGCTCAGTGGAGAGGAGCGGGCGCTCGTCGACGAAAGGCCCGGGACGACGCGCGACTCGCTCGACGCCAAGGTCACCTACGACGGCAAGGCGCTTTGGCTCGTCGACACCGCAGGGATCCGCCGCAAGGCGCGGGTCGAAGAGAAGGTGGAGCTGCTCAGCGTGATGCAGGCGCTCAAGGCGATTGAACGAGCCAAGATCGTGGTCCTGCTGTGCGACGCCAAGGAGGGCGTAGCCGAGCAAGACGCGCGGCTGCTCGGCCTGTGCATGGACCGCCGGCGCGCGATCATCGTCGGCCTGAACAAGATCGATTTACTGTCTGGCGAAGAACGCAAGAAGGCTCGCCAGGGTGCCGAGGATGCGCTCACATTTGCGCGCTTCGCCCCGATCATGGAGCTTTCCGCAAAGACCGGGCACGGGGTGTCCGAGCTCGTGACGAAGGCGAGCCAGATCTCTCGCGAATGGGATCGGCGGATCCCCACCGCCGAGCTGAACCGCTTCTTCAAAGAGGTGATCGAACGGCAGCCGCCGCCCACGGATGGCGGGCGCGCGCCGCGCATTTTCTACGTAACCCAGGCTGAAAGCTCGCCGCCCTTGTTCATCGCGATGAGTAGCGGCGCCGCCAACATCAAGCCGAGCTATCAGCGCTTCGTGGTCAATCAGATCCGCAAGAGCTTCGGCTTCGAGGGCGTACCGATTCAAGTTCGCTACAAGGAACGAGCGAAGAAGGTCCTGGCGCCGAAGAAGCGTTTCTAGGGGCTGGACCGCTCTAGCCAAAGCCGAGAGCGCGCGTCACTCTCGCGAGCTCGCCGAGTCCGCGCACGTCACCCGCCATCAGCGGCACCGTCCAAACCTCGGTCACCCCAGCGGAGGCAAAATAGCCGAGCGACGCCGCCAGGAGTGGAGCTTCAGCTCGCGCACGCCCCGCCTCATCTGCCAAGGCCCGCAGGAGTTGCTCCGGCCGGGCGCCGCCCACGGCAAGTGGCGCCGTTAGCTCCGACAACGCCTCGAGCGAAGGTGGGCTGGGCACGTCGATATGCACGCGGTTGAGCACCAGCGCATCCGGGCGTCGACTGAGTCGGAGTAGGCGTTCCGCGAAGAAACGCGCTTCCGCCAGGGCCGATTGAGTGGGAGCAGCCACCAGCACGTACGCGAAGTCCTCGCCGCGAAAGGCGCGCGCTACCTCGTTGGCGCGCGCCTTGAATCCCCCAAAAAGCTCGTTCAACTCGGCGACGAAAGCCGCCATGTCCTCCAGGAACCCTCTTCCCGTGAGTCGCCCCATCGTGCGGAGCAGGGCCGCCACACCGCGAGCCAAGAGCCGCATGCTGAACGCGCCCGACGGCGCGAATGCCTGCACCAGCCAACGCATGGCCGGGCTGTCCAGCGCCTCGATGAGGCGTTCGGGCGCGTCCAGAAAGTCCAACGCTTCGGAGGTCGGCGGGGTATCAAGCACGATCAGGTCGTAGCGATCCGAGTTCAGGACAGCGAGCACCTTCTCCATCGCCATGTACGACTGAGTACCCGCGAGCGTCGTCGAGACGTGACGATAGAATTGGTTCTGCAGAATGCGTTCGGCCACGATTGCGGACGATGCGTGACGTTTGACGAGGTCGTCGAACGTGCTCTTTGGGTCCAACATGGCGACGCTCAGGCTGCCCGCAGGCTCTAGGCCGGATTCGGCCAGTCGCGCAGGTGGGACCACCATTTCAAGTCCTCGCTCGCTTGGCAGGCCCAGGCTGTCGGCGAGGCGCCGGGCAGGATCGATCGTGAGGCAGAGGACCCGGCGCCCCCGGGCGGCCGCTCCGAGCGCAAGCGCCGCGGCGATGGTGGTCTTGCCAACCCCACCGGCTCCCGCGCAGACGATCACGCGACGGCCGTGGGTCAATCGTTCGAAGCGGTCTCCTGCCATGCGCGCGGCTCGTTTCACCCGTAGCATGAGCGCCGGACAGGCCACTCCCCGAAATTTGTCCACGACGCGCTGCCTCCACCAAGCTGCTCGGATCATGTCTGCCCGCCCGCAAAAGACCGAGCGACGTCACGCCCGCTCACCGGACACTTTGGTCTCGCTTTGCCGCTTGCTGGACGCCGCACGGCGCGAAGCCGGGCTCTCCGCCCTCGCGCTCGCCGACGCCTCGGGCTGCCTCGTCGCCGGCTCCGGACCCGCACGCTTGTGCGACGAACTGGCTGCACTGTCCACGCTCGGCGCGGCCAGCGCCTCGCTACAGGGTCTGGAACTCGGCGGCCAGACGCCAGCTCTGCGCCAACTCACGCTCGGCAGCGTCGAACTCTCCCTCGCTGCCCTCGGTGGCGTCCGGTCGCGAGCCGGCCTTCCTCCGGGACTCGGGGAAGGCTGCCAGCGTATTCTCAGCGAACGCTCCTCCGGCCACGTGGCCGCGCCGTAGCTCCCATCCAGACTGCGCCGCGTGCTCGCGCCGGACAAGTGTGGGAAAGAGCCAACCTTGTTGATCGATCTTCACTGCCACTTCCTGCCCGGCATTGACGACGGGGCGCCGACGGCCGGCGAAGGCGTAGCGATGCTCGAGGGCTTGGCTTCACTGGGTTTCGGCAAGGTCATGGCGACGCCGCACATGCGACCCGGCCTGTTCGACAACGAAAGCGCCCAGCTCAGGGCAGCCTTCGATGGCTTTGTGCCACTCCTGGTCGGGCGCAACGTGCCGGCAGTGGAGCTCTCGAGCGAGCACTACTTCGATGAGCTTGTGTATAAGCGACTGCTCAGCGGCGAAGCTCTTCCCTACCCCGGCGGCCGAGCTGCGCTCCTGGAGTTCTACGAGATCGACTTCCCACCGGTGATCGAAGAGCGCCTTTTCGACCTACGGCGCCGCCGCATCTTGCCGGTGATTGCCCACCCGGAGCGCTACCGCAAGTTCTGGGATCAGCCGGAAGCACTTGAACGCCTGGTTGAGCAGGGCGTGGCGACGCTGCTCGACACCATGGCGCTCGTTGGCAAGTACGGGCGGCGGCCGCAAAAGGCAGCCGAAGAGCTATTGGAGCGAGAAATCTACCACGCCGCTTGCAGCGATCTCCATCGGGCAAGCGACGTGGGGGTGGTCGAGCGGGGCATGCAAGTCATTCTGAAACGCTATGGACAGGAGGAACTCGACTTCCTGTTTCAGGAAGGCCCTGCCTCGCTGCTGGACGGCCGACTCCCCGAACCGCCGTAAACTTGGCCGCGGGGCGACTCCTTCGCTAACCGAATACCGATGACGCGCTCGTGGCCCAATGCCTTGCTTGTCGGCATGCTGCTCGGTGCCGCCGGAACCACGGCGCAGCCGGCGGCGGCCCGCGTTGACGCCAGCTCAGGCTACAGCAAGGCCCAGACCTACAGCGCAGCCCTGCGTTACCTGCGGGTGGACCTGGCCTACGAGGTGGTCGAGAAGGATCCGGACGCGGCCTACTTGATCTTCAAGTATGTGCCGCAGGGCCAGACCAAGCTCATCTCGACCGGCAGCCTAGAGGTGATCGAGAGCGCTGGGCGCGTCCGGCTGTTTGTGAGCCTGCCGAAAATGCCCGAGTATCACGAGCGCATTTTCCGGGACGGCTTGCTGCGGAAACTCCGAGAGGACTACGGGGCCCCTCCGCCGAGCAGCAAGCCGAAGGAAACCCAACCCAGCGCGCCGC
>JANNWK010001151.1:0-1631 GCA_031408355.1 Myxococcales bacterium | reverse complement strand
CCCCTGCCGCGCCGCCCGCGTTGGAGCCTCCCTGGTCCAAGCTAACCACCTCGGTCGGCTCCGTCCCTCTCGCGCAAGCGCCCGCCATTCCGATGCAAAAAACGACCGGGCGCCAGCCGCTTCCCAGAAACAGCGATCGGCACGCGGCGTCCAACGGTCGCACCCTAGCCCAAAACATGACCTGTCAGCCTAGCACGCGGTCCTAGCTCAAGGCGATGTGGTTGCCACACACACGGGCGCACACTCAGCGCGGCAAGAACACCAGCCACTCCGAGGGGGCCGTCGACCTGTCGCGTGTGTCGCTGGCGCTTGCTACGGTCGCTGAATGCATGGCGTAGCGCTGTTGATCTTTGGCGCCGTCGCGCTCGCTCGGCTGGCACTCGCATGGCTCAACCTGCGGCATTTGGAGCGCGAGGGGCATCGGGTGCCGGAGGCCCTTCAGGGCGAGGTCGACCAGGCAAGGCTGGCGAAGATCAGCGCGTACACCGCGGATCGGGCGCGCTTCGGACTGCTGCGCAGCGCAGCCTCGAGTCTGCTGCTGGGCGGCTTTCTATTCGGTGGCGGTCTCGGCCAGTACGACGCCTGGATCTTCGGGCTCTCTCGCTCGTTCGTGGCAAACGGCGTGCTGTTTGTCGCGGGCCTGAGCCTGGCAACAGCGCTGCTCGAGATCCCAGCGCAGCTCTATGCCGACTTTCGCATCGAAGCGCGACATGGCTTCAACCGGCAGACGCCCGCGCTATGGTGGGGCGATTGGTTGAAGAGCACGCTGTTATCGCTGCTCCTCACGTCAGCCCTCAGCGCCGGAGCCTTCGCCCTCGTTCAAGGAACGCCGCACACGTGGTGGCTCTGGGTGAGCGCGCTCATCGCCTCGGTCAGCCTACTCATGACGTTCCTGTCTCCCTACGTGATCGAGCCGTTGTTCCAGCGGCTGGAGCCCCTGGCGGTGGAGGGACTGCGGGAGAGCATTCGTTCGTTGACGGAGCGAGCTGGCGTCCAGGTTGAGCGAGTATTCCAAGTGGACGCTTCGCGCCGCAGTTCCCATTCGAACGCGTATTTCACAGGCTTGGGTCGGGTGAAACGCGTGGTGCTGTTTGACACACTACTGCAGCAGATGACACACCCGCAGATCCTGGCGGTGCTGGCTCATGAGCTCGGGCACTGGAAGAAGCACCACGTGCTGCAGCGCATGCTCGTCATGCTGGCCCTCTTGGTCGCTGGCAGCTACCTCGCATTTCTGCTCGCACCGAGCGCCGCTCTCCCTCAGCTGGTCGGGCTTGATTCGGCCTCGTTCTCCGCGCGCTTGTTGGTCGTGCTGCTCGGCGCGTCCGTGCTCATGTTCCCGCTGACCCCACTGTTCGCCGCCTGGTCTCGTCACGATGAGCGGCAAGCGGATCGCTTTGCCGTAGAGCTGCACGGCGCGCCGCGCGACCTAGCCGATGCCCTGGTGAGGCTGGGCACCGAGAACCTCTCAAACCTTCACCCCCACCCTCTCTACGCAGCCTTCTACTACTCGCATCCGCCGCTGGCCGAGCGCATCGGCGGACTACGAAAACTCAGGGCGGGCGCGGACGTGAGCATGAGCCAGGCCTAAGCGACGCCGCCGTGTCCCGACGAAGCTCTATTGCGCGGCG
>JANNWK010001150.1:0-2378 GCA_031408355.1 Myxococcales bacterium | reverse complement strand
CTCGAATGCAGTCGGATCGGTCCGCGCGATCTCGTGCTCGTGCTCTCGGTGGGCGGTGGGGACGTGGCCCGCAACATTAGTCCAAACTTGGTGGCGAGCATGAGCTTGGCGAAGCGGGTTGGCGCTCGCATCGCGGGCATTGTCGGGCGAGACGGCGGCTACGCGCGAACGGTCGCGGATGCTTGCGTCCTTGTCCCGACGCCGGCAGAGGAGCGCGTTACGCCGCACACCGAGGCGTTCCAGTCGGTGGTGGCGCATCTCTTGGTGTGTCACCCGCTCCTGCAGCGGCGAGCTGGCAAGTGGGAAGCCGAGGCCGAGTCTTCGAAGGTGAGCGGCTCGTGACACTGCCAAGCTACCTGGTGGTCGGTGGCGCCGGTTTTATCGGCAGCCACTTGGTGGAACGCTTGGTTGAGCGCGGGCAGGTCACGGTGCTCGACGACCTATCGAGCGGGCGACGCGAGTGGCTTGAGCCTTCGGTCGCCACCGGGCGCTGCGAGGTTCTGGTGGGGTCGGTGTTCGATCGGGACCTGCTGAGCCGCGCCATGCGCGCAAAGATCGTGGTCTTTCACCTGTCTGCGAACCCGGAGGCGCGGCTGGGCCTCGAGAACACCTCGCTCGACGTCGAGCAGGGCACGCTTGCGACCCACGCAGTGCTCGATGCCGCGCGGCGCGCCGCCGTGAAGGGGATCGTCCTGGCCTCCTCGGGCACGGTCTACGGCGACACCGGTCGCGCTTGCCGTGAGCAGGACTTGGGAGCACTGCCGGTATCTCTGTATGGCGCCAGCAAGCTGGCTAGCGAGGCGCTCGTCAGCGCCTACGTGGCGTGCTTCGGACTGATGGCTTGGATATTCCGGCTGGGCAACGTAATTGGACCGCGGGCCCGGCACGGCGCTGCCTTCGACTTTCTGACGCGCCTCAAGCAGGATGGGCGGGAACTTCACGTGCTCGGCAACGGCAAGCAGAGCAAGCCCTACCTGCACGTCGTCGACTGCGTCGAGGCCATGTTGTTTGGCTTCGAGCACGCCGCCGAGCCCCTCAATATCTTCAATGTCGCGCCCGTCGACGCGACGCGCGTCGAGCGCATCGCGGAGCTGTGCGTCGCCTGCTCGGCCGATCGTGGAGCCAGGATCGTGTACGGCGCTGGCGAGCGTGGTTGGCCCGGCGACGTTCCGCAATCGCGCTTGGATGGCGCGCGCTTGGCCCAGCTTGGCTACAGCATGCCGCGCAGCAGCGACCAAGCCGCCGAGTTGGGCGTGGCCGAGTTAGCTCGGGAGATACTGGGCTGATGCAGGTCGTCGTCTTGGCAGGCGGGCTGGCCACGCGCATGCGCCCCGAGACCGAGCGCGTGCCGAAATCACTGCTGCAGGTCAACGGTCGACCGTTCATCGATTGGCAGATCGACAGGTTCGCTTCGTCCGGCGCGCGCAGCATTGTGCTGTGCGTGGGTCACCTGGGTGAAGAGATAGAGACTCACGTGCGGCGCGGCGCGGATCGGGGACTGCAAATCAGCTACTCCTACGATGGCGACCAGTTGATTGGCACCGGGGGCGCCCTCAGGCGGGCCTTGGCCCGACTCGAGTCCGAGTTCGTGGTCACGTATGGGGATAGCTATCTGCCTTTCGACTATGCCGCGCCTCTGCAAGCTCTCCTGGCGTGCCCTGAGGCTACGGCGACCATGAGCGTCTGCAGGGGCCAACAAGGCGACGTCGCCGCCAATAACGTGCAAATCGAAGGTGATTGGGTGACCAGGTATCAGAAGGGCGCCCATGACTTGACGCTCGATCACATCGACTACGGAGCCATCGCGCTGCGAAGGTCCGCGCTCGAGGCGATCGAGGACGGCGCTGTCTGGGGGCTCGAAGCCCTCTGGAGCAAACTGGCGCGCCAGAAACGGCTGCGCGCGCTGCTTTCTCCCGAGCGGTTCTATGAAGTCGGTTCGCCCGACGGGCGCCAGGAGCTTTCGCGCCACCTCGCACAAGAGGCAGAGGCTTGATCGTCTCGTCTGCGCCGTTCCGCTTTTCGCTTGGCGGCGGCGGTACAGATCTGCCGGCCTACTACCAGGAGCATGGTGGGTTCGTGGTGAGCGCGGCAATCAATTCGTACGTCTACGTCACCGCTAATCGTCGCTTTTATCCAAGCATTCGCCTGGCCTACTCGGAAACCGAGCTGGTCGACGAAGTCGCGCAGATCCGCCATCCGATCTTTCGCGAAGCGCTGCGCATGACCGGCATCAGCTCCGGCATCGAGCTGACCAGTGTGGCTGATCTGCCGTCCAACAGCGGGTTGGGTTCCTCGTCGAGCTTCACGGTCGCGCTCCTCAACGCGCTGTATGCCTACAAGCGTGAGTTTGTGTCCCGCGAGCGCCTGGCGCGAGAGGC
>JANNWK010001149.1:0-4723 GCA_031408355.1 Myxococcales bacterium | reverse complement strand
GGGCCATTTCTCCTGAGCCAGGAGTGCGTGCCCAGCATGCGCGAGCGCCGCTGGGGCCGCATCATCAACATTTGCTCGCTGGCCATGAAAACGGGCGGCCTCACCGCCGGCACGGCCTACACAGCCTCCAAAGGCGCGCTCGGGGCCCTCACCTTCTCGCTCGCCCGCGAGCTGGCCGGCCACGGCATCACCGCCAACGGCATCGCACCCGCCTACGTCAAAACCAAAATGATCACCGAGCAACTGACAGAGGCGCAGCGTCAAGAGCTGCTCCGCTCCATTCCAGTCGGTCGCTTCTGCGAGCCGGAAGAGGTCGCGCACGCGGTGGTGTTCTTGGCGTCGCCGCTGGCCGGCTTTATCACTGGCGAGCTCCTGGATATCAACGGCGGACTTCACCTGGATTGATTGAATGACTGACTCCATTCCCAGAGGCTTCTCGCCGGCGCTGGCCGGAAAGGTGGCGTTCATCGCCGGCGGGACGGGCGTGATCGGCGAGGCCATCGCGCGCGGCTTTGCTGACGCGGGAGCCAAGGTCGCAGTGGGCGGGCCGGACGACGCCAGGCTCCAGCAAGTGACGGAGGGGCTCGTCCAGAGCGGCGCCGAAGCGCGAGCCATCGCCTTCGACGCGCGGTCCGTGAAGGACATCGGCCGCGCCGTCGACGCGGTGTGTGACCTGTTTGCGCGTTGCGACATCCTGGTCAACTCCGTCGGTATTCACCGCGAGCAGTTGCTGCTTGAGGCCACCGAAGAGAGCTACGACAGCGTGATCGCGCTCAACCTGAAGGCCGCCATGTTCCTGGGGCAGGCAGCGGCGCGGCGACAGGTCCAAGCCGGCCAGGGCGGCAAGCAGCTGCACATGCTGTCGGTGCGCGCATCGCTGGCGCTGATGGGCAAGGGCTATTCGGCGTACTGCGCGAGCAAGGGCGGCCTGGCGATGCTCGTCAAGCAACACGCGGCCGAGCTCGCCCCGCACGGCATCAACGTAAACGGCGTCGCGCCCACCTTTGTGAGGAGCGAGATGGCGCAACACGTGCTGAGCGACCCCATCGCTAGCGCCAAGCTATTCGAACGCATCCCGCTCGGACGCGTCGCCGATCCCGAGGACGTCGTTGGTCCAAGCCTCTTCTTGTGTGGACCGGGGTCGAACTTCGTAACCGGACAAATTCTCTACGTAGACGGTGGTCTTACCGCCTGCCAGTGACTGGAAGTAGCCAAGCGATGACGAAGAAGTTGCAAAATTTTATCAACGGCAAGCTCGTCGACAGCACGACCGAGCGCTTTGGGAGCGTGTTTAATCCGGCGCTGGGCGCTGAAGCGAGCCGAGTCCCCATGTCGACGGCCGCTGAAGTCGCCACGGCCGTTGCAGCCGCCAAGCAAGCCTTCGCGAGCTGGTCGGCGACCCCGCCCATACGTCGCGCGCGTGTGATGTTCGAGCTCAAAAGCCTGATCGACAAGCACATGGATGAGCTTTCGGCGCTGGTCAGCAGCGAGCACGGCAAGGTGCTCGACGACGCGCGCGGCTCGGTGACCCGTGGCATGGAAGTCGTGGAATTTGCCGCGGGGATCCCGCAACTTCTGAAGGGTGAATACTCAGAGGGCGTCGCGCGCGGCGTCGATAGCTGGTCGTTTCGTCAGCCGCTCGGCGTGTGCGCTGGCATTGGCCCGTTCAACTTCCCGGCCATGATCCCGATGTGGATGGCGCCCGTCGCTATCGCCTGCGGCAACACCTTCGTGATGAAGCCCTCCGAGCGTGTACCGTCGCTTGCGCTACGGCTGGCCGAGCTGTGGACCGAAGCGGGCCTGCCCCCCGGCGTGTTCAACGTCGTGAACGGCGACAAAGAGGTCGTCGACGCGTTCCTCGAGCATCCGGATGTCGCCGCGATAAGCTTGGTGGGCTCGACGCCCGTCGCCGAGAACGTGTACCAGCGCGCCACGCGCGCCGGAAAGCGCGCACAATGCTTGGGCGGCGCGAAGAACCACATGATCGTGATGCCCGACGCCGATTTGAATCACACGGTCGACGCCTTGATGGGCGCCGCTTACGGCTCGGCCGGCGAACGCTGCATGGCCATCTCGGTCGCGGTGACGGTAGGCACCGAAACAGGCGACCGGCTCATCGAGGCGCTCATCCCCAAGGTCAAGGCCCTGAAGGTGGGTCCCGGCAACGCTCCGGGCATGGACATGGGGCCGCTGGTGACCCAGCAGCACCTGGACAAGGTCACGGGCTACGTGGCTCTGGGCGTGAAAGAGGGCGCCAAGCTGCTGGTCGACGGGCGCGGGCTACGGGTCCTTGGAGCCGAAAACGGCTTCTTTATGGGCGGGTGCCTGTTCGACCACGTCACCGCCGAAATGAAGATCTACCAGGAAGAGATCTTCGGCCCGGTTTTGGCCGTGGTGCGCTGCGCAACACTGGACGCCGCGATCGAATTGGTGAATGCCCATCGCTTCGGCAATGGCGGCGCCATCTTCACAACGAGCGGCGAATCAGCCGACGAATTCACGAAGCGCATCCAGATCGGCATGGTGGGCGTGAACGTACCGATCCCGGTACCGATGGCCTTCCACAGCTTCGGCGGCTGGAAGGGATCGCTGTTTGGCGATCACTTCATGCACGGCCCAGAAGGTGTGCGCTTCTTCACTCGCATGAAGACAGTCACGTCACGCTGGCCGCGGGGCGCCAGCGCGGGCGCGAGCTTCAGCATGCCGACGGTGAAGTGAGTGAAAAAGTCGACCCCCACGCACCCAGAGAGCTTCGACGACCTCGAGAAGGCGATCATTGAGCGTTTCCCGAGCCTGAGCAAGCGGCTGCAGCAAATTGCCAGCCACGCGCTCGACAACCCGAGCGAGCTGGCGCTCGAGACGATCGCGGCGGTGTCTCAGCGAGCGGGCGTACAGCCTTCCAGCCTGATCCGCTTTGCGAAGGTCTTCGGCTTCTCGGGCTACACGGACATGCAGCGCGTGTTCCGGTTGCGTCTCACCGATGCCATGCCGGACTACAAGGAGCGACTGCGCTCCCTGCGCGGCGCCGACGCGGAAGAGGAGGAGGCCAAGGACGCCAGCGCGCTGCTTGAGCAGTTCGTGGAGGCTGATATCGTGGCGCTGCGCTGCCTTTTGCAACAGAAGCGAACCGGTGTCTTGCTGGAGCGAGCGATCCGCCTCATCACCGAGTGCGAGACGGTGTACGTGGTGGCTCACCGCCGCTCATTTCCTGTCAGTTGTTACCTCGCCTACGCCCTCAGCCAGATGAACGTGCGCAATGTGCTGGTCGATGGCGTCGGCGGCATGTTCTTCCAACAGGTGAGTCACGCGACCCCGCGCGACGTGATCATCGCCGTGAGCTCCAAGGCCTACTCGCCCGACGTGGCCCAGGTGGTACGCGAGTCGGCGCAGCGTGGTGTCAAGATCATCGCCATGACCGACAGCCCGCTCAGCCCGCTCGCCGAGCACTCCGACGTCAGTCTGGAGGTCCAGCAGGCCTCGGTGGGCTTGTTCCGCTCGCTGGCCGTCAGCATGACCCTGGCGATCACGCTGATTGTCGGGTTGGGCCGGGCGCTTGAGCTGAAGCGAAGCGCACCCGCCAAGGCTCGGAGCGCCGAGTCGAAATCAACGCGACGTTGAAGCCGCCCGTCAGCTACTTGATAAGCGCGAGCATGCCGGTCCGATAGTCCGCGTAGTTGTTGCCGCCACTCGCGAACGTCCCAAGGTCGAGGTACTTCTCGACGTAGCGCGGGTGGGGAAGCTCACGCGGCGCACCTTCGAATATGTTCAGCAGCAGGGTAGCGGTCGCGCCCTTCTGCGCGAGCGTCACGTCGGGGTCGGTGTGACCCTGTAGGGGAGCCAGACCCAGCAGGTGATTGGTCATGACCGCGACGTCCGGTGTCTCGGCGTAAGGGATCGTCTCGCCCTTTTTGACCGTCGGGCCGTAGAAAACCATGACGTTGCTCCAAGAGGAACGCGTGGAAGGAGGATGATCGCTGCCCGCGGCCTGGCCCATGCCGTGGTCGGAGGTGAGGATCACGTAGGTGTTGTCCCAGACGGCAGCGTCCTTCAGGGCTTGAATCAACGTGCCAAGCAGCGCGTCGGCGGCGAGCAGGTGCTGAATATACGGCGAAGCGGGGTTGGTCTTGCCGGCAGGCCCGCTCCAACTATCGCGGATCCTCTGCAAGTGGAGGCGAATCAAGCGCGCGCCGTCGTCCTTCAGGTGCTCGATGCCGTGTTGCACGACCTCTGCGTCACTGATGTTCGCGGCGTACTCGAAATCTGGCGTCGTGAAGGCAGCGTAGTTGGCGTCGCCCCCCGAGAAGACTGAGGTGAGCCCACCGGCGCGCGCGGCCAAGAAGATGTCGTCCATCTGGCTGGACTCGAAGAGGTGGCAACCGGTGTGGATGCCGACGTTGCCGGAGGTAGCGTTGCCCCACGGCAGCGAAGCGTCGGGGAGCTCCAGGCGGGGCGCCGGACTCGTTGCGTAGACCGTCTCGGCGGTGACGCCGTTGTCGATCAGGAATTTGATGTTCTCCGCACCATTGTCCACACCGGTCGCGACCGCGTCCGCCTGCAGCCCATCTACCAGGAATAGCACGACGGTCGGCTTGCCCTGGCCCGCACCGCCCGAGCCTGCTGCGCCGCCGGTGGCGCTACCGGCGCCGCCGCCCAACCCAACACCACCGCCCGCCGTGTTGGCTTGCCCGCCGCCCGGGGCTCCGCTCATTCCTCCCGCCGCCAC
>JANNWK010001148.1:0-1501 GCA_031408355.1 Myxococcales bacterium | reverse complement strand
TGGCGCCGATGGCCCAACCCCCGACGCCAGCACACCCGGTGTAGCGGCTCCGCGTGTCATGCGGCGGCTCAGTCGCTTCGAGTACGACAACACGCTCCGCGACCTGCTGGGTCAAGAGGCCAACGCGACGCGCGAGTTTCCGGCCGAAGAAATGGCGCTTGGCTTCGACAACAACGCCGAGGCCCTGATGTTTCCGCCCGCACTCGCCGACCAAGCCTTCAGTAAGGCCGAGGGCTTGGCCGTGCAGGCAGTGAAGGACAAGCTTCGCTTCGCGCCTTGTGCCGCGAGCAGGGCTGACGCGGCTTGCGCTCGGGAATTCATCGAGGGCTTTGGCCGGCGCGCGCTGCGTCGCCCGCTCGCAGAGCCGGAGACCGCCCGCTATCTCGCCCTGTTCGGGACCAGTGCGCACTTCGATCGCGGACTTTCCCTCGTGGTGACCAGCATGCTCATCTCGCTTCCCTTCTTCTACCGGATGCAGCCGAGCAGCCCCGAAGAAGCCGCCTTCACCACCGCTGCCAGCTTGTCCTACGCACTATGGGGCAGCGTGCCCGACGAGACGCTGCTCGCGAGCGCCCAAGCCGGTCGCCTCACCTCGACCGCCGACGTCGAGCGCGAAGCCCAAAGGCTGATGAGCGATGAGCGCGCGCATCAATCAGTGGCGCACTTTCACAAACTCTGGCTGGGGCTCGACGGCATTGGCACGGCCAACAAGGATCCCGACCTGTTCGCTGGCTACGCTTCGGAGTTCTTGCCTGCGCTTCGTGGCAGCATGGACCTGTTCCTGGACCAGGTAGCGTTTCAGGGCGGGGGCTTCTCGGACCTGCTACTCTCGAGCAGCAGCTACGCGGACGAGCGACTGGCAACCTTCTATGGCTTCATGCGGGCAGCGGGGGGCGACCCGTCCGCCCTCACGCCGGTCCAGCTGCCGAACCAACAAGCCGCGGGTCTTTTGGCGCAGCCCGGCCTGCTCGCCATGCTCGCTGGCTTCCAGTCGACTTCTCCGACCCGGCGCGGAGCCTTCGTGCGCAGCCGCCTGCTGTGCGACCCGCCAGCGCCGCCGCCACCCGACGTCGACATCACGCCGCTGCCTCCAAGCGCAACGGGCTCGCGGCGCGCTCAGGTTCAAGCGCACGCGACTGCCCCGGCTTGTCGAGACTGTCATGATCTGCTCGACCCAATTGGCTTCGGTTTCGAGGCCTACGACGCCAGCGGGCGCCATCGAGCGACCGAGAACGGCGCGAGCATCGACGTGCAGGGCGCCGTGAACAACTCGCCGATTGGCGAGTTTACGGGACTCGGCGAGCTTGCGCAGGAACTTACGCTCGACCCGCAGGCGAGGCGCTGTTTCGCCACGCAATGGTTACGCTTTCTAGCCGGCCGGAAGGAGCAAAGCTCCGACACCGGGGCTATCGAACGGGCAGTGGCGACGCTCGCGACAAGCAGCCCCCCAGGCTACCGAGAGACGCTGCTCAGCCTGGTCACGAGCACAGCCCTCGCGACC
>JANNWK010001147.1:0-1533 GCA_031408355.1 Myxococcales bacterium | reverse complement strand
CTCAGCGAGCGCACCACGCTCGGGCGCAAACAGACTGAGGTTCGCCGGTCTCTCCTGCACCCCCGCCTGCGGCGGCCCGACCTGCCCGGCGCTCTGCGCGACGGCATTGCTTGGCTGCTGGCCACCGCCGCTGGCCTTGGGGGCCGCCGACGGCACGATGGTGCCGCCGCTCCTGCCTGCGCTGCCAGCGCCGGGAAGACCCCCCGCGAGGGACGTCCCGACGTTGAAGCCCGCCCCGAGGGTCGCAGCGACCGGCGAAGCTCCCGCAAGGCTCAGCAGCATGTAGATGGTACCAGCGCCCTGGGGGCTACCCACCAGCGTCGCGTAGCCGGACACCGCGTCCGAGCCACCATGGCTCGCGAACCCGCTTGGATCCGTATTGTTGATCGGGTCGGGGATGCCCCAACCGGCGCATGCTCGCGGGCTTTGCCCGCTGCGCGTGCTCCACCTTCCCCAAATGCATGCTCGCGCGCGCTGCTCGAGCTTCGCGAAAGCGTGCACGTCAGTCTGCGGAGTGGCAGCGCGCACTGCGCGTGCATGGGGAAGGTAGGCGTTGTCCGCTGAATGCCTGGAGCGTGCGGCGCTCGCTCCGCTCGCTGGGGTGGGTTGAGAGGCCGTGGCAGCTCGGGCGCGCTGTCGAGCCCAGTCGAGACCGAGGCTGGTGAGGTCGGCGCTCGAGCGCCGGCGGGGTTGGAGTTGCAGCGACTCGTGCTCCTGCCAGAGCCTGGCATCCCAGGGCAGGGGCCGCGACCGAACGTCTTCACCCACCGACTGAAGCTCGGTCTCGTGGCGCTGAAGTAAGGCTGGAGTCAAACGCCTCCTTGCAGCGAGCGGCCGCGCTCGCGAGAGGGGCGCACAGGTCGTGCCGCGCATTCGATGAGAGCGCCGCAAACGCCATTTTCAGCGGCGCGCGGCACGCCCTCTGCGCCCGGAGGGCTCGTCGCGGCCGCTCGCCGCAAGGAGGCTCCGAATGAAATCAGCATCACCCTCAATCAGTCCTCAGCAGCGGAAGGCGCTGCGGCTCGCAGGCTTTGCCTCACGGATGCGGCGGGCGCCCACGCGCTCGGAGCGGGTCCTGTGGAACGAGCTCTCAGCCGGAAAGCAGGGCGCTGCGTTTCGGCGCCAAGCAGTGGTGGCGGGCGGGCTCATCGTGGACTTTCTCGCTCCGGCTCGAAAGCTCGTCATTGAAGTGGATGGAGCCTATCATGCTGAGCCCGCTCGGAAGAGAGCCGATGCGAGGCGGCAGCGCCGGCTCGAGCGAGCGGGCTATCGCGTGCTCCGCCTTCCGGCGGAGCTTGTGCTGGCTGATTTGCCGGAGGCGCTTCGGCAAGTGCGGGCAGCGCTCGCTGCGCGCTAAGGCGGCGTTGGTCATTTAGTCGCCGCTGTCGAATCTCCGACTACGACCTATTCGGCCCGAATTTACGACGTCAGCTTGGTATTTCCGCGAAAACTCGATGACGTCAATTTTGAAAATCTCTACGACATCAATCTGGCAATCAACACCAAGGACCTCAGCCTTGAGAGCCACTAGAC
>JANNWK010001146.1:0-4231 GCA_031408355.1 Myxococcales bacterium | reverse complement strand
CAATAGCTGTCACGACCTGATCAACCCGCTCGGCTTCGCGTTCGAGCATTTCGATGCCCTGGGGCGCTACCGCGCCGAGGAACACGGCCTCCCCATCGACGCTTCCGGAGCACTTACTGGTACGGATGTGGACGGTCCGTTCAACGGACAGGTCGAGTTTACGGCCATGCTTGGCAAGAGCGAGCAGGTCAGGTCCTGCATGGTGCTCAACTGGTTCCGCTATGCGTACGGGCGGGACCAAAGCGACAAGGATTCCTGCTCGATGCAGCACCTGAACAAAGCCTTCGGTGCAAGCGGAGGCAACGTGAAAGAACTCCTGCTTTCCCTGACCCAAACCTCGGCGTTCATGTATCGCGACGCCGTTGGCACTGGAGCCCAGCCATGACTCGCCCTTCGAAATTGTCACGCCGCGCGCTGCTCCGAGGCGCCTCGGGGGTCGCGGTGGGCCTGCCGTTCCTGGAGGCTTTTGGGGGCGGTGCGCAGGCCCAGGCGGCGGCTCGGCCCAAGCGGCTGGTCATCATGTACACGAGCAACGGCACCGTGATGCGCGACTGGAAGCCAAAGACCTTCGGCAAGGATTTCAGCACCGGCCCGATCCTGGCGCCGTTGGCCACGCCGCTGCTTCGGCCGCACCTGAGCGTGTTGTCAGGCGTGGAGATGGCGTCAGCCAGGAAGCTCAGCGGCAATGGTCACTCGGTAGGAATGACCAGCTTGCTCACTGGCAGGCCGTTCAAGGAGATCGAAGCGACGGAGTTCGGGGATGTTGGCTGGGGCGCGGGTATCAGCATCGATCAGCAAATCGCCCAGAGCCTCAAGGTGCCAGGTCGCTTGCCTTCCATTGAACTGGGCGTTCAGACTCAGCGCAGCTACCGCAACTTCTATTCTTACATGAGCTACGCCGAAGGCGGCGGCGCCGAGAACGCTGTGGTCTCGGACGACAATCCGCTGAACGCGTACGGGCGGCTATTCAGCAACGTGCCGGATTCTGACGCAGTTCGCGTTGAGCTTGAGCGGACGGTGAGCCAGCGCAAGAGCGTGCTGGATTTCGTCGCTGGAGACTTCGCGTCGTTGTCGGGGCGCCTCGGGGTCGGCGACCAAGCACGGCTCGACCAGCACCTGAGCCTGATCCGTGACTTGGAAGGGCGACTCGCTGTCGGCTCGTATTGCGCGAAGCCCGCGCAGCCGATTACCAAGGAAGCCAATATCGAGCGCAATGACGACTTTCCGACGATCGGAAAGGATCAAATGGACTTGATCAGCGCCGCTTTCGCGTGCGACTTGACGCGAGTCGCTACCCTGCAATGGGGAACGGCTCAGGCCGGTACGGGATTCGAGCCCTGGGTTGACGGGGACTGGTCAGGCGAGACGTCCCATCACGGCATCTCGCACGCGGCGTGTCCCTCCTCGGAAACCAACCCGAGCTCTGGTCAAACGGCGGCGCTCGACAAGCTTTCGCGCATCAACACCTGGTTTGCCCAGCAACTGGCCTACTTGGGAACGAGCCTGGCTGCCATCGACGACGGCAACGGTCAGACGGCGCTCGACAACACCGCCATCCTTTGGGTGAGCGAGGTGTCGGAGGGGCCCGACCACCGGTTCACGGATATGCCCTACGTGCTGCTGGGCGGCATGGGGGGCGCGCTCAAACAGGGCGAGCACTTCAACCTCGATGGGCAGACCCACAACAACTTGTTTGTGAGCCTGGGCCAGGCCATGGGCGTACCGAATTTTCAGAGCTTCGGCGATCCGGAGTTCTGCACCGGGCCGATTGGCGCGATCTTGGCTTAGCGCGCAGCGGTCCGGCCGCTAGCGTAGCGACTGCACCACGAGCGCAGGCGCTACGTCGCACTGCAGCACGCGCCGGATCTGCTCGCAGAGCGACGAGAATGAGTGCTGCTCGCGATCGGGCTCAAGGCAACTCAAGATGGCCTGCGCCGAGGCCGTGTCGGTCACCGAGCAGTTGCACGCCAGGGAGCCGATATAGGTCCAGCAGTCCTGGCGCGCGGAGCCGAGGTCAGCGGCGCTGGCTTGACCCTCCAGAAAGCGCTCGGCGAGCGCGAGTTGGTTGAGCGCGGCCGGAGGAGCCTGCGCCGCCAAGAGCTTGGCCAATTCGACTGCCAGCCGGTGAAGGGTTGTCGCGTCCGCCCCGCGGTAGCGCTCGACGGCGTCTTGGACGGGCAAGGGGAAATTGGCTGTCGGGGGCTGCTCGGACATGGGCCAGAACGACCTGGTGCCGGGGCCTAGCGGCTGCTGAACGGCAACGCGGATTGATACGCGCCCGGTGTCGTCTGGCCCGGGTGATACAGGTCAAAGCCGAAATAGTTGCCGAAGGCCTCCCAGAGCACATTGCCCACGTTGGCCTGGGTGAGCGCGACGTGGTGCGGGAAATGGCGCAGCAATACGTCGCGATAGAACGACTGGAGATGAGCGATCCGGCACCAACCGTAGGAGCCATTGGTGCGAGCTTCGTTGTCTTCGATGCGACCCTCGGCTAGCGCCATCTTCCACGCGCCCTCGGCCGACTGCGTGATGCGGGCCAGCGTCATGGGCGACTCTCGCACGACGAAGTTGACGATACCGTCGGCATCCTTGGCCTCCACCGAGCCGGACTCGACCATCATGCCGTGAACGCTGAGCTTCGGTTGCTCCTTGGCGAAGCTCTTCGGGAAGACGCCGCAGTGCCAGACGTTGACCAGCTCGTCGTCGTCGTTATGCAGGTTGTTCCAGTCGGCCAGGGCCGACGGCTGGTCACTGGCGAGCATGCAGGCATGCATCGAGAGCGTACCCAGGATGTCCGACTCGCAGGCGGCGGGCATTTTCGCGTCGCCGAGGCGGCTCATCGTGGTGCACGCGCAGACGCCGTAGTTGTGTTGAATCGAGGTCCAACACTGAATCGCGAAGGCGTCCAGGGCTTGATCCTTGGCCCAGCGGCGCAGGAACAGCTCAAGCTTCGCCATTTTCCCTAGGGATTCTTGGGCGATGGCGCTGGTGTCGGCGTAGTCGCTGATGTCGGCGAGCATGCCTTTGATGTCGGGGTCAGAGTCTTGGATCTTGGCTGAGCCGCCAATGACCTCGGACAGGTCCAGCGTGACAGTGGTGGGGCCGAGCCGCTGCAGCTGCTTTTCATCGAAGCGACAGGTCCAGAACGCGTCCGGGCGCGCGCCAATTTGCCCGTAGCGAGCGTTCTTGATGCCGTGCACGACGCGGCACACCCGCACGAACCAGTCCACGTCGTCACGAAAGCTTTGGTCGGTCGGAAAGCACACGGGGCGCGTGCCGACGCTGTAGCGCGCTCCTATCTGGCGCAGCGCCTCGCCAATGCTGAGCAGGCCACAAAACGAGTCGCGGCGAGCCATGCCCACGCGCAGGCGCTCATCCTCTTGGCAGCCGAAGATCAGGATGGGCACGTTCAGCGCGGCCCGCCGCACCGTCCAAGCCGCCGACTGCTCGTCGCCAAAATTGACGGCGCCGATCACGATGCCGTGCACGTCCTGGTCGCGGAAGAGCTTGGCGCAGAGCTCCGCTTCCTCCCTCGACTCAACGCAGCCTTGGCGTGTCTGTTCCGTCGTGGGCACGACCACGTCGATGCCTAGGGCCTTCAGGCTGTCGATGGTCTGCGTGCGCATCTTGGCGGCGAGGCGCTCGCTGAACATGCCGCGGTTCGCCGGGATGAAGCCGAGTTTCAGGCTGGGTGTGTTGGGCACTGAGGAAACTCTCCAAGCGGTACGAGGAGCAGGGCAGCGAACCGCCCTCGCTCGTGGTCCAGGCAGTTGTGGTCCGTTTCCGTGCCGCTATCAAGTGTCCGGTCCGCGGCCGCCACCTGCGAGCCCGCTCGCGTTGACCGGGTCGCTACTATTTGCCACCCTAGGGGGTCCGGCGGCCGCGCAGTCGTTGCGCCGATGCAGCCGGGCACGGCTTCAATGCGTCATTTTTCCACGGCATTCCTGGGCGTTTTCTGGTTGGTGCTGAGCGCCTGCGGGGAGCAGCCCAGCCCGTCGAGCGCTGTTGGGTCGGGCGGCATGGTCGTGGTGGGCGCAGCCGGTGCGGTGGCGGCGGGAGGAATGAGCGGAGCCCCGGGCGGCGGGCAAGCCAACACGGCGGGCGGTGGTGTTGGCTCGGGCGGCGGCGCTGGTAGCGCTACAGGTGGCGCCGGACTCGTTGCGTAGACCGTCTCGGCGGTGACGCCGTTGTCGATCAGGAATTTGATGTTCTCCGCACCATTCGCCACGCC
>JANNWK010001145.1:0-4037 GCA_031408355.1 Myxococcales bacterium | reverse complement strand
CGAACGCCTCCCGTTCGCCACGTTGGTAGCGCACCATCAGCACCTCATCCGAGGCATCTCCGCGAACGGCCGCCATCCCGTTCCGACTCTTTTCAGGGGGGGCGGAAGATGCCGGGCTCGCGGGGACGGAGCAGAGTGCTCCGCGCCACAGGTACAAACGCACGGGCCCGGCGATCGATCTTCCGACGACCTAGGTCCAAGGTAGCGCCCGCCCGAGCCCGCAGGCAAGGCCGGGGAGCCGCTTGGCCATGAATAGTATGGAGAAATTAAGAGTGGGGGCTGTGGACCCCGCATGTAAGAACCGACTTGGCTAGGAGCCCCGCACAGTGGAAGATGCGTCCGCTTGGAGGAAGTCCGGCTTGGCTCAATGAGGGCGAAGGAAGCGCAGCGCATCAGCAGCACTTCATCCGGCTCGACCACCACGAGGGAAACCGATGCGACTCAAGAATAGCTTTAGCCTCGCCGCGCTCGCCGCGATCTCCATTTTTGCTTCGAGCGCTTTCGGACAGGCCCCCGCGGCGCCTGCGAAGACGGAGGACAAGGCCGCCTCTGCCGCACCCAAAGCAAGCGACGCCAAGGACGCGGGGAAGACCGCCGCGAAGCCTGCCGCTGCACCTACTGCCGCCACGGCGCCTGCTGCCGCCACGGCGCCTGCTGCCGCCACGGCGCCTGCTGCCGCCGCGCCTGCTGCCGCTGCACCTGCTGCCGCCGCTGCCCCCGCACCTGCTTCTTCGTCCACGGCTCCGGCTTCTGGCGCACTTGATGGTGCGACCTACGTCGTTCGACTTCGCGATCTGGAGCAGCGTATCGACGAGCTCAAGGAACAGATTCGACGCAGCCATACCCGGCTGAGCCTCCTTTCCGACACGATCCTTTCAGGTGGCGTCGGCGGCGCGCGCGCAGAAATCACCTTCAAGAACGACCTTTCGAGCGCGTTCCGGGTGACGGGCGCGACGTTCGTGCTCGACGGCGCCGTGCAGTACAACAAGCAAGACGAGACGGAGAACAGCGCTCTGTCCGCCCAGAAGGAGATCGCCGTCTTCAGCGGCTCGATTCCGCCCGGGGATCACACTTTGCAGGTTGTTCTCCGGCTGCGTGGACATGGCTACGGAGTCTTCTCCTACCTGCGCGGCTACAAGTTTCAGGTCCCTTCCAGCCACACGTTCACCATCACGGAGGGCAAGACGCTCAAGCTCGATGTGGTTGCCTGGGAGAAGGGTGACGTGACCACCGCGTTAGAGCAGCGCCCATCGGTCCGATACGTCGAGAATCTCCGGGCCGGTGTTAGCGGCGGCGACAGCGCTGCGAAGGCCGGCGCGGCTGGCGGGGTTTCGGTTGGCGCGGGAGCCAAGTGATGAGGCGCTCAGGGGTCTCCGGCGCAGCGCTCGCTGCGGCCGGACTGACACTGGCTTTCTCGAGCTCCGCGCTGGCGCTCGACGCGGGCGAGGCACAAGGGCGAGCGACGCTCGCGGTACAGGGCGTCGAGTCGGGGATGTTGAGCCCGCCGCCCGGACTGAAGTTGGCGGCCAAGCCCCCGACTCCAGCCGAGCGGGTGGCCGCAGGCGACATGCTGCTGCGCAACAAGGACTACGATCACGCGATCGAAGCCCTGAGCAAGGTGCTCGAACTCTACCGCCAGGGCAAGGCGCCTGAGGCGGCCTACGCCGACGCTTCCCTGTTGGTCGGCGAGGCCTACATGGCCTCGAAGCAGTACCTGTCCGCGCGTCGGCACTACCGCGAAATTCTAGATGGTGGGGCGAAGAGCCCCTTCGACGCCTATGCCGGGAAAGCCCTGAGTCGCCTGGTCGACATTGCGCTGCGCACGGACGACCTGCCCAGCCTGGATTACGTGTTCGAGCGGCTGGCTCGTCTGCCGAACACGGACCGCACGGGCTCGCTCGCCTACGCCCGCGCGAAAGCGCTGTACGCGAAGAAGGACTACTCCGCCTCGAAGGCCGCGGTAAACACGGTGTCGGCGGGCTCAGCGTACACGCTGCAAGCCCAGTACCTGCTCGGGGTCGTGCTCCTGAAGGAGGCGCTCGTCGCCGCTCCGCCGCCGGCCGCCGCGGGCGCAGCGCCGGCTGCTACGGGGACAGGCGCCGCGGCGCCGGCTCCGGCCGCGCCACCCATGGATGCGCGCTTCACCCAACCGATCGAGCAATTTCGCAAGGTGACCCGCATGCCGGCTGCCACGTCGGAGCAGCGTCACGTGGTGGACCTTGCCTGGATGGCGATCGGCCGTCTCTTCTACGAGACTGACAACTATCTGGACGCCTCCGAGGCCTACAGCCACGTCGATCGAGCGTCTCCCGAGTTTTCGACCACTTTGTACGAGCTGGCCTGGGTTTTTGTTCGGCTCGGTGACTTTCAACGCGCCCAGCGCGCCCTTGAGGTCCTCACGATCACGGATCCGAATAACTTGGAACTCGCGGACGGCGCGCTCTTGCGGGCTGACTTGATGCTGCGTTCGGGCGATTTTCAGAATGCGCTCAATCTCTACCGCAACGTACGCGAGCACTTCGACCCGATCCGCAAGAGCGTCGACGACTTCTTGGCGTCGACCAGCGATCCAGCCGTCTACTACGACAAGCTGACGGCTGACGACGCCACTTTGGCCGCGGACGTCAAGCTGCCCAAAGTGGTGCTCGAGTGGGCGCGCGAGCAAGCTGAAGATCAGCATGTTTTTGGGATGATTGATGACGTGACGCGCTCTCGGGATCTCGTCAAGCGCTCGCGCAAGCTGGCGATGAAGCTCGATGCGGTGCTTTCCGTGTCGACTCGCGCCAAGGCCTTCCCAGAGCTGCGCAACGGCATTCAGTACTCGATGTCGTTGATGAATAAGCTCGCCAAGGCCCGCGGTACCCTGGCCGAGGGCATGGACGACGTGGCGGACAGCGGTGCGGGTGGCGAACTCGCTAGCGTGCGCTCGGAGCGTCGTGCCTTGCAGAAGCGCCTCGGTTGGTTGCCCACCAACGACGGTGATTTCTTGCGCCGCGACGACATCGGCGAGCGCCAGTGGAACAAGGTCTCCCAGGTGCTGCAGAGCATGATGATCGAGGCAGACAAGCTCGCCGCGATCGTCAATGGGCTGCGGCGTGTGCTGAAGGAAGCCGATCAATATGGCGTGACGGCCGACCCGACCAGCCGCGAACGGTTCAAGCTGGAGATCGAGGCCAACGAGCGGGATCTGCAGACCTACAGCAAACGGATAGAAGACTTCCGCGACGCCATCGACAACGGGCGAGCGCAGATCGGCTTCGGCGACCAGCGGTACGCCGATGACGACGCTGCCCGCCACCGTTTCCGTGAACTTTTTGCGCGCGAGGTCGCGCTTGTAGGCGCGGGTCGGGACTCGGGTGACGCGGCGAGTTACGCCAAGGGGATCCAGACTCTGCTCGGGCGGATCGACACGGATGAGCAGCGGCTTGAGGCCAGTCGCATCAAGCTTGAGAAGCAAGCTTACGAGCAGGCTCAGGTGCTGCGCTCGAAGATTGCTCGGGAGGTAGTCTCGCTCGAGACCTACGCCCAGAGCCTGGACTCATTGGACCAGCAGGCACGCTTGTTGGTCGGTGAGCTTGCGATGAAGAACTTCGGGCTCGTCAGGGACCGCGTCAAGAACATCGTGCTCCGGGCCGACGTCGGAATCGTGCAGCAGGCGTGGGAAGTGCGTGAAGAGCAGCGGGTGCGCGTTCGCAACCTGCAGCGTGAGCGATCTCGCGAGGAACAGACCTTGAACGACGAACTGCGCGAAGTGCTGGACGATTCGGAGGAAGAGCGATGAGGACGCGCCGCCAGGCTTTCTTGCCGAGCGTGCTTGCCATCGTGGCGGGCGTGCTCTTGCCGATTTCAGCGGCCGGCCAGGCCCCGCCAACGACGGGCAAACCGCCGGTCCCGGCTGCGCCAGCTGCGGCTAGTGGGCAGGCGTCTTCGCCCTCGCCGGTTGGGCCGAGCGCGAGTGTTAGCTCAGGCGCTCCGCAGGCTACCAGGGCCAAGAAAGGGGTTCCCCCTTCTCCGCCGCCGACACCAGCACAGCTGCG
>JANNWK010001144.1:0-4976 GCA_031408355.1 Myxococcales bacterium | reverse complement strand
GACGCCTGCCTCTCGGGCGCCCAGCGTCGCCGCGAGCACCAGAACCAGCGTGGGGACGCGCCGGCTCCGCAAGGGGGCGGCCGACCGGAGACCCAGGTCATCTACGCCAATCGCGGCGGTCGCCCCGGCGACAACTGACCGGGAGTTAAGAGGTCGTTGCCATGACTCAACCCAGCATGCAGCAAGTGAAGGAGCTCCGCGACCGCACCAGCGCGGGGCTCAATGATTGTCGCGCCGCCATCGTAGAAGCCGGCGGCGACATGGATAAGGCCGTCGAGGTGATCCTGAAGAAGGGCCTCGCCAAGAGCGTGAAACGCGCCGGCGCGGTCGCCTCCGAGGGCGTCGTCGTCACCGGCGTCTCCGCCGACGGCAAGCGCGGCGTTATCGTCGAAGTGAACATTCAAACGGACTTTGCGGCCCGCAACGAGGAGTTCCTCGGCTTTGCCAAGGGCGTCGTCGGGGCGGCTTTGCAGGCCAAGCCGGGCAGCGATCTCGGTGCCGAAACGTTGCCCGGCGGCAGCGCCAGCGTGGAAGCAACGCGCGCAGCCCTAGTGGGCAAGCTCGGCGAGAACATCACGGTGCGTCGCTGGGAAAGCGTCAGCGTGGACGGCCCCGGCAAGGTCCATTCGTATGTGCACATGGGCGGAAAAATCGGGGTACTGCTGGCCGTACGGGCTGGCGCCGATTCCGTCGTGAAGTCGCCGTCCTTCGAGAAGCTCGTCGACGACTCAGCGATGCAGATCGCCGCCATGGCTCCGCTCTACCTGTCGGGCAGCGAAATCCCGGCTGACGCCAAGCAGAAGCAAAGCGCTATGTTTGAGGCCCAGCTGGCCGAGGATCCGAAGGCTCCCCCTGAGAAGGCGCGCCCCAAGATCATCGAAGGCAAGCTGGCCAAGTGGTCGAAGGAGATTTCCCTGCTCGAGCAGGACAGCGTGCTGGACACCGCCAAGACGGTGGAGCAGGTGCGCAGCGAAGTCGCCAAGGAGCTTGGCAGCGAGATCGCCTTCAGCCGGTTTATCCGCTTCGAGCGCGGCGAAGGCATCGAGAAGCCCCCAGCCGAAGACTTTGCGGCTGAAGTCGCAAAGACGATGGCCGGCGGCTAGCGCCGAGTCCGTAGGCCGCGAGTCCTGCAGCGCCTTCTGGGTGCTGCGGGGCTCGGTAGCGCTAGTAGGCTGCTCAGGGCAGCAACCAAGGACGAAGCGTGGCCTCGACCCTCTCGCCGAGCCTGTTTGGAGCCGAGCGAGACCGTCCCTGGATACGGCGCCGGACGAGGTGTGCTCTCGGCCAAGGCTCGGGCGGCGGGGCGCTTGCTCCAGCGACGGCCGTCGCCGTCACTCCGTCGCCGGAGCCCCGCTGCCGAGCACCGCGCCGCCCAACCCTCGCCCAGGTCACGACGGCCCAGTTGCGGCGTCGGCCCGCGCTAGGGCTACCCTAAAGTCCGTAAATCTTGCTGCGATCCCCGGGGATCCCGCGCAGGGAGTCGCGGGTGTCGAGTACCACTTTGGCCTCGCGGAGCAGACGTTCGCGCTCAAGCGCCGTGTGGTCGGTCACGATGATCACCAAGTCGTAACCGGCAAAGCTCGATGCTGGGTCGGTCGCCTTCAGCACCACGCCCTCTTCGGCCACTTCGGTCACGAAGGGATCCATGATGGAGACGGCGGCGCCGCGCTGGGTCAACCCGTGAATGATCGCGAAGGCCGGCGACTCGCGGTAGTCGCTCACGTCTTTCTTGTAGGCGACGCCGTAGACCAAGACCTTGGCGCCACGCACCGCTTTGGAGTGGTCGTTCAGCGCGGTGGCGGCACGCTCGACCACGTAGGCCGGCATGCCGCTGTTGATGCTGTCGGCGAGTTCAATGAAGCGCGCCTGGTACTGCAGCGTGCGCAGCTTCCACGACAGGTACAGCGGGTCGATGGGGATGCAGTGGCCGCCCAGGCCGGGGCCCGGATAGAACGGCATGAAGCCGAAGGGCTTCGTGGCAGCAGCTCGGATCACCTCGAAAGGGTCGATGCCGAGCTTGCGGCTCATCAGCGCTATTTCGTTGACGAGGCCAATATTCACGGCGCGAAACGTGTTCTCCAGCAGCTTGACCATCTCGGCCGCCTCGGGCGACGAAACGGGCACCAGCGTGTCGAGGATCTTCGAATACAGGGCCTGCACGACCTCGAGACACTGCGGCGTGCTCCCGCCCACGACCTTCAGCGTGTTCTTGGTCTTGTAGACGGTATTGCCCGGATCGACCCGCTCCGGCGAGAACGCCACAAAGATGTCCTTGCCCAGGACAAGCACTTTTTCCGTCAGCCTGGGTACAAGGACCTCGCTGGTGGTGCCAGGGTACGTCGTCGACTCCAAGACAACGAGCATGCCCGGGTGCTGGTGCTGCGCGATGGCCTCGGTGGCCGAGACGATGAACCGCATGTCCGGATCCTTCGTCTTGTTCAGCGGCGTGGGCACACAGACGATGACCGCGTCCGCCTTCGCCAGCACGCTGCGATCCGTGGTGGCGTCCAGCCGGCCCGCGCTCACATGCGGGGCGAGGTCGCCGGTCGGTACGTCGGCGATGTAGGACTGGCCGGCGTTGAGCCGTCGCACCTTTTCAGGATCGTTGTCGAGGCCCGTGGTTCGGAAGCCGGCGCGCGCGAACTCGGCCACGAGCGGCAGGCCCACATAGCCGATGCCGACGACCACAACATGAGCCTGATTGGACGCAATTTTTGTAAGAAGGTCGGACATTTTTCTCGGGTCTCGCGGGGGTTCGTTGCACGGCGCCTGCGGATTTTCAAGACTGGGCTGGTCGTCGCCTGGGCTGCCCCCGCGTTGGGAGCTGAAACTAGGCCGTGGCGAGCTCTTGCACCACCCGGCTGAGCCCGTCCGACCAGGCCGCCGGCGTGATGCCGAAGGTTTGCTCGAAACGCGAGGTGTCGAGCACTGAATTTCTAGGACGTTTGGCCGGTGTCGGGTACTCCGCGCTCGGGATGGGAGTGACCCGCGGCCGCTGGCCGGTGTACTCGGCCTGCTGGGCCATGATCACCTCCGCGAAGCCATGCCAGCTTGTGCTGCCCGCACCAGCGAAGTGGTAGGTGCCCCAGGCGAGCTGCTTGGTCAGCGCGAGTCGCTCCGCCAGCGTTAGCATGGCCCGCGCTAGGTCGGCGGCTGCCGTTGGCCTGCCGAACTGATCTGCCACGACGCGCAGCTCGTCCTTTTCGCGACCGAGGCGCAGCATCGTCTTCACGAAGTTCTGGCCGTGCGCGCTGAATACCCAGGAGGTACGCAGAATCACGTGCTGCGCGAGCTCGGCGCGCACCGCGACCTCGCCATTGAGCTTGCTTCGGCCGTAAACGCCCAAGGGTGCCGTGGGGTCGTCTTCCGTGTACGCGGAGGCCTTCTCACCGTCGAAGACGTAGTCGGTCGACACTTGGATCAGCGCCGCACCGTTGGCCTGGCACCAGCGAGCCAGCTTGCGCGGGCCGGCCTCGTTCACCGCGAAGGCGCGCTCGCTCTCGGTCTCGGCGCGATCTACCTGCGTGTACGCGGCGGCGTTAAGGACGAGGGCAGGGCGGGCGCGGTTGAGGAGCGCAGTGACTTCGGGGGCCTGCGAAATATCAACCTTTTCCGCAGGCAGGAGCTCGACCGAGTCGGCGCGCGAACCGCGGTGAAGCTCCGTGGCCAGCTGACCGGAGGTGCCGATGACGAGCGCGCGCATGGGGCGGGAGCTTCTCATGAGGCGGGTCGCGGTGGTAGGGGAGGGGATTGCGCGCGTTATTCTTGACCTGGGACGGGCCTCAGCAGAGCTACCTCGAGTCGCTGTTCTTTACCATCATTTCGGGACATTCCCCACACGGTGTCGAGGTACATGTGCTGCAGCTGACGTGGGCTCAGCGCCACCAGCTCGAACCCGTGCGAGCCGCCGCGAAGCGCTTTGGCGTGGCCTACACAAGCAAACACGTCCCCGAGTCGCTGCGAAGACTGGCTCTGCCGGCGGTCGTGGCCTACGGCGCGGCGGTTGCCCTTCGGCAAATGAAGGCGGGGGACATCGATACGCTTTTTCCGCGCAGTTTGCTGCCGATGGCCATGGCGCTCGGGCTGAGCAAGATCCATCCGAAGGTGGACCTGTTGTTCGATGCGGACGGTTTCATGGCCGATGAACGAGTCGACTTCGGCGGCTGGAATGCAGTCGGGCCTTCGTACCGACTGCTGCGGGCGGTGGAGGCCAAGGGTGTTCGTGATGCGCGGGCGGTGATCTGCCGGACCGAGCAAGCCCGGGCGATTCTGATGGAGCGCGCCGACGACGCACCAAGCGCCACCCGTGAAAAGATCTTCGTCGCTCCCAATGCCAAGGACGCAACGGTCTTCGCGCCGCGCGAAGCGGCGGAACGCGCGCGTAGCCGCGCCCGGCATGGTGTTGCGGTCGACGCGCCCTGGGTCGTGTACGTTGGCTCGATCGGCCCGCAATATTGCGCCGAACTCATGGTCGCGACGTTTGCCTGCATTCTGGAGCAGCGTCCCGACGCGCGTTTTTCATGTTTCACATTTCAGAGCAAGCTGGTCCTTGAGCTGGTGAGGCAGCACGGATTGCCGGAGCACGCCGTGCAGGTGGCTTCGTTGCTCCCGGCCGACGTCCCTGAGGTCCTCGCCGCCTGTGATCTCGGGTTCGCGTTGCGCCGGCAGAGCCTCTCGCAGCGTGGCATCTGTCCGATCAAGGTGGCGGAATACTTGCTCTCAGGTGTGCCCGTCGTAGCGACGCCCGTGGGTGATCTGCGGGAGCAGCTTGGATCGAGCTCGGCGGCGTTGCTCGTGAACGAGGAGGCCACTGACAGCGCCAATCGGATCGCGACCTGGTTCGTCGATCACGTGTTGCCGGAACGCGAAGAGCGCCGCAAGGAGGCACGCGAGCTCGGACTACGCTGGTTTGAACTCAGTCGCTGCGTCGCAACCTATGAGCGGGCGTTCAAGTTCGATCCTCAACGCCCGGCCAC
>JANNWK010001143.1:0-5450 GCA_031408355.1 Myxococcales bacterium | reverse complement strand
GTTTTTAGGAAAAGCCGGGGCGTCCGTACAAGGTTGCACGAGTTGGTCGCCAGCAAGCCACATACCTTCATTGCGAAACCAACAGCGCGCCACGGAGCTTACCGCCACTAGAAATTCCTCGCTCCGGAAGTCGCGGGAAGGTTTAGGCGGCTGGTCGTGGGGTTTTGCGTTGGCGGTTCTGGCTTCGCTTTTGGTGTCGTGCGTAGCGCATATCGAAGGCGCAGAGCCGGACGAGTTGGAGCTGCGCCCGTCGGGCGATTCAGCACCGGTAGGAACGGACACGTTCGCATGTAACGAGGCGGGCCAACCCGAGACTGTCCCATTACGCAGGCTGACTCGCTACGAGTACACCAATGCAATCCGTGCGCTCCTGAGCGTGGACGAGGTCGTTGGCGGTGCGGTCGTTCAGCGTGCAGTTCTCGATTTGGTTCCGATCGAGGCGCTGATCTCCGCCCTGCCTCAGGACGCGCCGGTCGACAATCATGGTTTGTTCGACGCGAGTCAGCTGCACACTGATGAAAGCCATGTCCTGAGCCATTTCCAAGTGGCCGAGCAGGTAGCCGGCGCGCTTTCGACGGACAGCTCCGCGTACCGGCAACTCGTCGGTGTTGACTGTGACGTCGCGGCAACCGACAGATCAATTTGCATCCACGCGCTGCTGGCGTCTTTCGGAGCCAAGGTCCTGCGTCGTGGCGTCTCCGAGGAGGAGCACGCGCGTTACTTGAGTCTTTACGAAGCCGGCGCCAGCGCTGGCGGCCACGCGGCGGGCATCAAGAGCGTCGTCACGGCTTTGCTCAATTCGCCTAGCTTCATCTTTCACCTCGAGGATCATGGGACGCCCGTAGCGGGTGACGAGCGACGTCTCGCGCTCACATCCCACGAGAAGGCCACCCGGCTATCGTTCGTCTTGACGGGTTCGATTCCGGACGCCGTCCTCGACGCTAAGGCCGCCTCCGGCGAGCTCGAGGACCAAGCCGTCTTCGATCGTGAGGTCGAACGTCTACTCGAGCTTCCTGCAACCAAGCGGCACATTCGCCGATTTTTCAGCCAATGGCTGCGGGTTCCGGAGACGGGTGACCTAACGGCGCTGAACCCCGATTTTTTGAGTGGCGTCGACGCTGTTGGCTTGGTGCCTAAGGTGTCTGCGGAAGCGCACGACTTCATCCAACACATCGTGTGGCAACAGCGCGGAGGCTTGAGCGACCTGCTACTCTCGCGCACCGCTTTCGTCACGGATCCAGCACTCGCGCGGATCTACGGCGTCGCCCCCGCGCTGAGCGCGGGCTTATCGGTCGAGTTGAACGGGACGCACGCGGGGCTCTTGACTCGCGCCGCCCTACTATTGGGTTCTTCCGAAATCACCAGCCCCATTGCCCGCGGCGTGCGCATCAGACGCCACATACTGTGTGACAACCTGCCCGAGCCCGGCAATGTGGAGGTCTCGGACGCTGAGCTCGCTCCCATCGTCGACGAGACCCTCTACTCGACTCGGCAAGTCTTCGAGCACCGAACGAGTCTGAGCCGCTGCCAAGCCTGTCACGTGGCGATCAACGGCCTGGGCTTCGCCTTCGAGGGCTACGACACGCTGGGACGGGCTCGCTCCCAAGAGTACAAGTACAGCTCGACCGGAGAGCGCGTCGCGGCCTACGACGTGGACACACTCACGACGCCTCGAATCGAAGCAGAAAGCACCGCAGAAAGCCGCGATGGCGTCGAGCTTTCCAGCATGATTTCCAGCAGTGAGAAAGCGCACAAATGCCTGACTGAGCAATGGATTGAATATTCGATCGGCTCACGTCCAGCTGAGAGCGGAGGCAGTTGCTTTCGCGCTCGAGCCTACGAAGCGCTCCGGGGAAATGGCGGCGGGATCGCTGCAATGCTTTGGCAAACAGCGCGGGAGATCCATGACGCCGAGAAAGCACTGGATAGGTGAAGCATGTACTTCTGTAAGCGTAACCGCCGTTTCTTTCTGCAGGGCCTGGCTGGCGCTGCTTTCGCGCTACCCCTCCTGCCGTCGCTTATCCAATCTGGCCACGCGGCAGCACCGACGAAAAAGCGCTTCTTTGCGATCACCCACGATCACGGATTTTTCGAAGACCAATGGTTCCCCGTCAACTACCAGGGCGCCAAGGACTACAGTAAATCGGTCAACGAGGTTGCCCTTTCCAGCTATGGCCCGCAGATTTCTCCCATTCTGGGCAGCAACTACAGCGAGCTGGCCAGTAAGCTCACGCTGCTTCGTGGACTGGATTCGCTCAAGTTCGCGCCGCAAGAAGGTAGCCACGACCACGGGTTCACGCTCGCTGGCACTGCGTTTCGGGATCCAGAGAAGAGCCCTCGGGGCAAATCCGTAGACGTCTTGTTATCCGAATCGCCCCATGTTTACCCCGACGGGTTGCCGCGTTTCCCGCATCTGAGCGTGTGCATGAGCTACGTCGGGCATTCCTTCGGGATGAAAGACGGTAAGATGGTGCGCAGCCCCGCGCACACCAATCCTCGCGCTTTGTTCGAGTTGCTGTTCGGCGGGGTTGTCAGCGATACGGAGACGTCGGAACAGACCGCAGAAAGGTTACGCAAGGCGTCGGTTGTGCAAGCGGTCTACGCGGACTACCAGCGCCTACAAGACAGCGCGCGCATCAGCGCCGGCGACAAGCACGTGCTCGAAGAGCATATGGCGCTCGTTCGTAGCCTCGAGCGGCGCTTTTTGCCTGATCCGAACGCCATCGATTGTTCCGAGCTGAGCGGCGACACCTACGTGAACTACGAAAGTACTGTCGCCAAGGACTACGACGAGCGTTATGGCCAGCTGTTCGACGTCGTCACCTTGGCGGCTAAGTGCGGCCTCACCAATGTCGTTCATATCGGGCTACCCACGTCCGAAACATCGAATACCACTGACGTAGAAGACGCCATCTACCGTCACCTCGATACGCCGGATCTCAAGTTCAACACCACCATTCACAGCTATTCCCATGCGTGGGAGGGCAGCCGGCCTCAGATGCTGAAGGCACAGCAGTGGCTCGCCGGGCTCGCCGCGCGCTTCATGCAGAAGCTGAGCTCCGTCGAGAACTCCGAGACAGGGGAAACCTACCTCGATAACTCGCTGGTCATGTACGTCAACAACTTGAGCCAAGGCAGCACGCATCTGCGTTACGACATCCCCGTGCTCCTTGGCGGCAGTCTTGGCGGGCGCTTTCGCACGGGAAGCTTTCTCGACTACACCAGTGCACAGAAGCACGAGATCGAAAACAGCTCGGGTAAGTACGTGGGTGTCGACTACACCCGGTTGTTGGTGACGATTCTGCAGGGGTTCGGCTTGACCGAGGCCGACTACCAGCAGCCGGGCATGCCACAGGGCGGTTTCGGTAGCGATCAACGCAGCCCCAAAACTCATCCCACCCTAACCACGGCCCGCCGACGCGAACCCTTGCCCGGCCTCCTAGGCTAGGAGTGCTCGCTTCCGCCGGCTACCCCACACCTAAAGGCAGTCCGGGTCTGCGTTGCCCGGGCAAGCGTTGCCTTCGCCGCGGGGTAGGCTGACGCCGCAAGCAGGGGAGTCAGCCAGTGTGTTGGTGCCGAGGAAGGCCTGCGCGGCGCCTGCAGGGTCGGGCTCCTCGTTCCAACCGAGCAAGAGCTGCGTGTCGCCGCCGGCATCTTCAATGCTGCAATGGTCCATGAACGGAGCGAGCGGTCCATCCGTCAGCACGAGCACGCTGGCGTTGTTCTCGGCGGGGCCGCAGCCGAAACCCTGCGCGCCGCTGGGACCGCCCGCATGACGGATGGTCACGTACGACAGCACGTTGCCGGTAGGCGCGGGATAGCGGTAGTAGAGACCCATCCAATCGCCTCCGGCTGGCGCCTCTTGGGCGCTGCGCAGCACGATGGGCTCGGCCTCCGTGCCCTCTGCCACGATGCGACCGGTGCGCTCGGTGTCGGCCCCGACGTAGATGCCGCTGCCCGCACCCTGGTCCAAGCGCAGGTCGACGCCGGGTTGAATGGTGAGGGTGGCGACACTCGCTTGACCCACGTCGCCTTGAAGGTAAAGGGCGGTGTCGAGGCGCAGCGTGACCCCGCGCGCGGGAAACGTGTCCTCAAACACGGGGGCGAACGGGTGAATGACGACTTCGTCGATGGTGTTGCCCGAGAGCAGGAGCCCTGCGGGCAAGCTGAACGCCGCGCCCGCCTCGACGTAGATCGGAAACGGCACGTCGGCGCTGCCTGAGTCGACCACGCTGACGTCGCTCGAGTCGCTGCTGAAAGCGGCGCGGGCGAGCAGGTTGATGCCGTACGTCTCCGAGCCCACGACTCGGGTCTGGAGCAGGCGCAGGTTGACCGTGGCTTCGCCGAAAGCATCGGCGCCGTACGCCGCGATGGCGCCCTTGCCGCTGCCTGCGCTGCCGCCCCCTTCGATCGTGACGTACTCGAAGTCGAGCAGGCCGGTGGTGTCGACCAAGAGTGAGCTCCAAGCGGAACCCGCAGCCAGGCGCTGAAATCGGATGCGCTGCTCGACGATACCCTCGGCGCTGGGCTCGGCCGTGCCGTGTGCGACAATGGCCCCCGGCTCAGGGTCGTTGCCGACGAAAATGTTGGATCCGGCGTCGAGCTCGACCACCGTGCACGGCTCGAGCGTGAGCGTGGCAGTGAGGTACACGCTGCCGCTGACGCGATACGGGCTACCGGCGGCGTCCCAGGTCTCGTCTGCCGTGATGGCGCTCGCAACGTCTGTGCCTTCTCCCGTCGGCGCCTCGCAGCCGTCGATGACCTGCGTGGAGCCTGCCGCGCCGCCCGCGCCGCCTTCAGTTGCGCTGCCCCCGCCCGCGCCGCTCAGCGAATCAGTCGAGGGCGCGCCCGCCGCGCCGCCTTCAGCCGCACCGCCCGCGCCGCCGTCGGCACGCACGCGCGTCTTCTCGACGGAGTCGCCGCAGCCCATACTGGCCGCGAAGAGTGACGCCAAAACCGGAGCGAGGCAGAAGAATCCCAAGCGCATGGCCGGCAGCCTAACACGGCGTCGCCGGACGTGGATTCCGCGTCGATGACGCAGGCGCGGAGGCATCACGCGCAAGAGATGCGCGCTCCGTCGCTGCGTGTGCAGCGACAGAGTCAGGCCAATTCGCGCACTGGTGTGGCGTTCTGATGCAAGGCCGGGCGCCGCCTCTATCGGCGCCTCGCACATGCGCTGGGGATCGGCGTGCTCGCGCGGATCGCACCGATACCGTTCCTCGTCTACTGCGTGCGACACCAGGCGCCCCCGCCCCCGCCCGCGCGCCGGGCTACGCTCTTCGTGGGCTACACGTTGGCGGTTCTGAAGATGGCACCGCAGCGCGGCGCGCCGGGGCCCTTCAAGCGCCACCTCAGACGAAGAACCACAGTCCTGACATCGTACGTCTGAGGTGGTCATGGGCATTTTTGCTGCAAACCTTGGGCCGGGGTTTGGGACGTATTGTCCCAGC
>JANNWK010001142.1:0-20063 GCA_031408355.1 Myxococcales bacterium | reverse complement strand
GCCGGAGCAGGCGCCCATACCGACAAGGCCCACCAGGAAAGGCAACCGAAGGTTCATGAACGATCTCCAAGGGTACACCGATCCTGAAGCCACCGGGCTTGCCTCAAATCAGGAGTCGCACCGTCGCGGAAGAGCGCATTGTTGCGGCCGTGTTTCACCGATTACCGGCTGCGAACCTCAGCGGCAACGACGCCAATCGACGGTTGAAGCGCCTCGCGGTCGGGCCTAGACTCCCCGGAGATGCTGAGTGAACGGAAGCGAGTCTTGCGGGGCTCCGACCGTATTCCCCTGGTCACTAGAGGAGGAGGAAGCAGATGAAGTCAGTCAGCTTGGAGGAGCTTGAGCGCCGGCACCGTTCCCTCGACAGCGAGGTTCACCGACTTGAGCGGCGTGTTTACCTCAACCACGTGGATCAGCATCGGGTGGCAGAAATGAAGAAGGAGAAGCTCCGCACACGCGACTTGATTGAGGACCGCCGGCGAGGCTAGCTCGCTTCACGACTGGCAGCGCGCCGGCATCCGTCGCGGGTCAGAGGGGAACGCAGCGGTTTGCGTCGCAGATGTGCTCGGCCGGACAATCCGTATTGCGGAAGCACTTGCCGTCCTTGGGCGCGGCCTCCGTTTGGTCGCCTTCGGCCGCCTCTTTGGTGTGCTCTTTGAAGGTGGATCGGCTCTTGTCGAAACGCTCGGAGCCGCCGTAGACGTCCTTGTTCAAATCGTCGAGTGACTCGTCGAGCCGCTGCTTCCACTCGGGGCTAATGCCGCCTGAGTGCTCTTGCTCGATCGCCTTGGCAATCGCCAACCAGTGCCGCGAATCGGCGCGAAAGCCGAGGCGGTAGTCGGTCATGCCGCGAAGGTAGGCGTAGCGAGCCTGCTCGTTGAAGCTGAGGGAATCCGTATCGGCCTCGAGCACACGCCAAAGGGCCAGGGCGCGCTCGTACTGGTTCTCCTCGTAGAGCCGTTGCCCGCGACTGAGGTCTTCCCGATACGTCGCGCAGCCCGCACACGCGAGCAGCAGGGCGAAAGCAGTGGCGTGTCGAAACCGCATGGTTGCGGGCAGCCTACCCCTCTAGGCTTTTCGATACAATAACCTGTGAATCGGTAGGCCGTCGGCTATCGCGCGGCGTTCGCGGGGACTTCTGGCCAAAAAGGGGTTGTCCGCGAGCCGCGGCCCCCCCGCCGCGGGGGCCAGGCCGGGGGTCGCGCCGAGAGCCACCTCGTATTCAAGCGACCGCTCCTCGACGTCCGTCTGCACAAAAAGCTCCCCTCCAGGCAGCAGCAGGCGCACGACCTCAGGCAGGAGGGTCGGACTGACCACCAGCCGCTTGGCGTGGCGCTTCTTCCACCAGGGGTCCGGAAAGTGGATGTACACCCGGCTCAAACAGGCTGCCGGGAGACGCGGCAGTGCCGTGCGGGCATCCTCGGCGAAGACGCGCGCTCGCTCGGCCAGACCCTGCGTCTTCAGCTTGTTGTCCACGATGGTCGCCCACTTGCGGCGGACCTCGAAGCCCAGCATGCACAGCTCAGGGACGGCCGCGAGGCGCTCGAACAGGAACCCCCCGCGGCCAGGGCCGATCTCGAGTTCGACCGGCCAGCCCGCACGCACCAGCAGAGCGGGATCCACCTGAAGCGACTCGGGGAGCCGCGGTGCGTCCGCGTAGGGGTTAGGCTTCGTGATAGAGGCGGTGTTCATGACGCGCGGCGCGAACAGCGACGGCGGCGGAGCCGTAGCACAGCCCGGGCGCAGCGCAGCGCGGCTTCGAATAGTCTGCCTGGTCGTCTTCGCGCTCACAACCCTCGGGCTTGGCCTGTGGGCGGGCCGCAGTGTGTTGCAGGCCTGCGGCGGAGCGCCCGCCGCGCCACTGGACGACAGCTATATCCACTTTCAGTTCGCCCGCGGTTTCGCACTCCTGCGTCCGCTCGAATACGTCGCCGGAGAGCCAAAGGTGGCGGGCGCCACGAGCCTGCTTTGGCCCGCAATCCTGGCGCTGCCGGTCGCCCTTGGCAGCTCGACCGGCGGCCTGATCCTCACGTGCTGGCTCTTGGGCTTTGGCAGCCTCTTTGGGCAAGCCTACGAGGCCTACATGCTGGGGCGGCGTTTCATGAGCCCGGGAGCGGCCGTCGGCGGCGGGCTCCTCGTGCTCTGCTTTTCCGCGAACACCTGGTTCGCGGCCAGCGGCATGGAAGTGGTGCCGCTAGGCTACCTTTTGCTGAGGAGCGCCCGCCGCGCCGCCGAGTTCCTGGAGGGCGCGCGAACGCCTAGCCGAACCTTCGAACTCTTGGCCCTGGCCGTGGCCGCCACACTGCTGCGCCCCGAAGGGATTCTTGGCGCGGCCTTCGCAGCTGTCGCTCTGACTTTCGGTGGGCTGGGCCGCGCGCGGGCTTGGGGGCTCGGGGCGATCGGCGCTTCGCTGCTTCCCGCGCTCTTCAGCTGGGCCCTGACGGGCAGCGCCGCGCAGACGACGACGCTGGTGAAGTGGCTGCCCTTCAATCCCTACTTCGACGGTCGACTGCTTGAAGCCGTCGGCGCGAATGTGCAGCTGCTGTTCTCAACCCTGCTCGACGGTCGAGGCTGGTCGTGGGCGTTCATCCCCGAAGGCTACCGCGCCATCGCTCTGGCGGGCCCCTGCGCGCTCGTGCTGCTGGCCCTGCAGCGGACCGCACGCGCTCACGCGCTGTTCCTAGCCCTGATAGCGCTCGGACTGCTCATACCTGCGACCTACGACACCTTTCTGGTCAACCGCCTGCGCTACCTTTGGCCCTTCTCGGCGCCCTGGCTGATGGGTCTTGCTGCGCTCGGCGACCTCGCAGGTCAAGCGCTCGCCAAGTTCTACCCGAGGCTCCGCCACGCGGGGCTGCTCATTCCGGGGCTGTGCGGACTCGGCTTCATCCGGCTCGCGCCCGTGGCCGTCGACGACTTGGCGCTGAGCGCGCAAGCGATCACCGGGCAGCAGGTCTGGCTCGGGCAATGGGCGGCGCGCGCGCTGCCCAAGGACGCGAAGATCGGTGTCAACGACGCGGGCGCCGTAAGCTACTACTCGGGGCGCCCGACCTTCGATGTCGTGGGCCTGACGACCCGGGGAGAAGCCAAGTACTGGGTGGCTGGACCAGGCTCGCGCTTTGAGCACTACGAGCGACTTCCGACAGGCTCCCTGCCTACCCACTTCATCGTCTACCCCGAGTGGTTCGGCATCCCGAGTCTGCTCGGTGAAGAGCTCGCCGAGCGTGTCGTGCACGGGGCAACCATCTTGGGGGGCACGAGGATGGTCGCCTTCCAGGCGCACTACGATGCCCTGGGTTCCGCCAGCGCGCCCGCATCCCCGCCCCCGGACCGGCCGCTGCTCGATGCGCTCGATGTCGCCGATCTCGAAAGCGAAGCGAGTCACGACTATGAACTCGGGCTGACGACGGCGCAGGAGAATTTAGTCGTGACGTTGGGTGGGCGGACCGATGGCGGGCGAAAGGGACGCCAGCGCGAGCGCTTCCGCCTCAGAATCGAAGGGCTCGGGTTGATAGTTGTACGGCTCGGTTCGGAAAGCGCGACCGAACTGAGGGTTGAGCTGGAGGGGAAACCGGCGCTGACCCTGCCCGTGCCGGTCGGCGCGTTTCAGGAGGTCAGCTTCGAAACACCCGCCGGAATCGCGCGTGGGCGCGTCGCCGTGGCGCTAAGCAGCCCGACGCCGCTCACTCTCCTCCACTACTGGTCCTACGCTGCGCGAGCAGGACCGCGCTGAGCTGAGCTAAGCTGAAACCACCCCCGACCCGCTTTGCTAGGGGGCGGCGCGTGCTATAGCCGGCGGATGCGCAGGCGGAGCCTCGGCAAGACGGGCATCGAAATCCCCGAGTTGTCTCTCGGCACGTGGGGCCTTTCGGGGGACGCCTATGGTGCCGTGGCGGAGGCCGACCAGGACGAGGTGATCGGGCGCGCCCTGGCGCTGGGTGTAACGGCGTTCGAGACCGCCGACGCCTACGCCAACGGCGCCATGGAAACGCGTCTGGGCCGGCTGCTTGAGGCGCATGCCGAAGCCATCGTGATCACCAAGGTTGGCACCGATCGCTCGGTCACGCCGCCCGTGAAGCGGTTCGACGCCATCTATCTGCACGAGGCGATCGAGCGTTGTCGCGGAAGACTGCGGCGCCCGATCGATGTCCTCTTGCTCCACAACCCGTCGCTGGTGGCTCTTGCTCGCACGGAGACACGCGAGCTCTTGGAAACGCTGGTCGAGCAGGGCGTGATCCGCAGCTGGGGCGCCAGCGTGGGCAACCCTGAGATTGGCAAGGTCGCGATCGAGCAAGGCGCTCAGGTCATTCAGGTCGCGTTCAGCGCCTTTCATCCGCAAGACTTGGCCCCGCTCCTGGCGACCGTGAAGGAACGCCAAGTGGGGTTGCTGGTCAGATCCGTGTTGGCCCACGGCCTCCTATGCGGGCAATGGCCCACGACCAAGACCTTCCCGGTCGAAGATCACCGTCGTGAGCGCTGGACGCTGGACGAGTTGAAAAAGCGGATCTCGCAACTTTCCGCGCTCCGTCCGTCCGTCGTGGGATCCATCGCGAGCCTGCGCGCCTTGGCGCTGCGCTACGCGCTTTCTGACGAGGCTATCGCGTCCGTCGTTGTCGGACCCAGGAGCACGTTACAGCTCGATCAAGTCGTGCGCGACGCGGGCAAGGAGACGCCCTACTTGGCTCCTGAGGCTAAGGCGATGCTGGAGCGGCGCCTTAGCAACGTCGGGATCACGGGCTTCGCCAGTGCCGACGGGCTGCCGTGAACGCCGAGCTCGAGGTCCTGATCCGGATCGCCGGAGAGGCGGCTCGCCTGGTGATGGACGTCTACGCTCGCCCGTTTGACGTCGACTTCAAGGGACCACAAGATCCGGTGACCGAGGCGGACCGGCGCGCCAACGCCTACATCTGCGAGGCACTCCAGCGTGAGTTTCCGGGGGTGCCCATCGTCGCCGAAGAGAGCGACCCCGAATCCTTCGCGCGCTTTCGTGAGGCGGACCGGGTGTTCTTCGTCGATCCGGTGGATGGGACCCGTGAGTTCATCGTGAAAAATGGCGAATTTAGCGTCATGATCGGCGTGCTTGAGGGCGCGCGTGCCGTGGCATCAGTGATCGACGCCCCTGCGCGCGGACAAGTCTTCGCCGGCTGGGTCGGGGAAGGCGCCTTTTCGATCGAGAACGGTCGTCGCCAAGCCATCCAAGTCAGCGACGTCACGGACATTCGCGACGGGCGCATCGTGGGCTCTCGCTCGCACCGCAGCCCGGAGCTCGAGCGCGCGCTCACAAGGCTCGGCCCCAAGGAGGTCGTCGTGATGGGTAGCGCGGGCCTGAAGAGCACGCTCGTGGCCTCCGGCCAGGTCGAGGCCTACCTGGCACCCGGCTACGCCGGCAAACGCTGGGACGCCTGTGCGAGCGACGCGCTGGTGACGGCGGCGGGCGGCCGCTTCAGCGACGCGAGCGGGCAGCCCATCGACTACCGTGCGGCTTCGCTCGGCAACACGATGGGGGTACTGGCTAGCAACGGGCGGGTGCACGACGCCATGGTCCGAAGCTACGAGGCGCTCGGGTCAACGACCGCCGGGTCAAGCTAACGTCGTGACCCCAGCCGGCAGCTCCCTGCGCCCGCTACCGGATGCGGTGGAGGTCGTGATCGTCGGGGCGGGTATCATGGGCCTGGCCACGGCCTACCACCTCGCCAAGGACTATGGGCAGCGACACATACTGGTGGTGGATCAGGGGTATCTGTGCGGCGGTGCGAGTGGTCGCAATGGAGGCGGCGTCCGAGCGCAGTGGTCGAGCGAAGCCAACGTGCGGCTGATGCAGGAGAGCCTCGCGCTGTGCAAGGAGTTCGCGCATGAGCACCGAATCAACACCTGGTTTCGCCAGGGCGGCTACCTATTCCTGGCTCGGGATGGGGAGCGCGCCGCCGACCTGGAGCGCAGCGTCAAACTCCAGCGCGCGCTCGGCCTGAAGACGAGACTGGTCACGCGCACGCAAGCCAGCAAGCTTGTGCCCGAATTGTCCGCGGAGGGCATCGTCGTGGGCAGCTTCAACGCTGAAGACGCCGTCGTCTTTCCGTGGCCCTTCGTCTGGGGCTACGCGGAGGGTGCGCGGAGACTGGGCGTTGACATTCACACCTTCTGTCGAGTCCACACTATCGAGATGACCGGCGGGCGCGTGTCGGGCGTGCAGACGGCGCGCGGACTCGTGAAGACGCCTATCGTGATCAACGCCTGCGGTGCCCACAGCCCCGAGCTGGCCCGGAGCGCAGGTATCGATTTACCGACCCGGCCCCACCGCCACGAGATTTGTGCCAGCGAGCCACTCAAACCGTTCCTCGGGCCACTGGTCGCTGACCTCGGCTCCGGTCTCTACTTTTCTCAGTCCACGCGAGGCGAGATCGTCGGCGGCATCAGCGACCAACGAGCGCCGCCGGGAGCCAACCAGACCTCATCCATTCGCTTCCTGGCGCTCTACGCGCGAGCGATGATCGAGACGTGCCCCGGCCTCGCGTCGTTGAAGATCCAGCGCCAATGGGCCGGACTCTATGACCTCTCGCCCGACCATGCGCCGATCGTCGGCCCGGTGGACGAAGCGCCCGGTCTCTTCCTTGCGAGTGGCTTCATGGGCCACGGTTTCATGATGGCTCCTTCCGTCGGAAAACGGCTCGCGCGAGCCGTCGCTACCGGAGAGACACCCGAGCCCTTCGAGCAGTGGAACCAGCGTCGCTTCAAGGCCGGAACCTCCGTTTCCGAGGCCATGATCATCGGCTGACGAACTGCTAACGTGACGCGTCGCGTTACGCACGCTTCCCTACATAGTTACCGAAAGAGCGTTGATTGACAGGTTCAAGCTTGCCCGCGTACTGTCCTGCCGCACGCGAACTCGGGGATTTTGCGCGAGTTTCTGGCGCCCCCCCCTAGTTCGTGAGGGTTTCAAGCCGTCCATCTGCCCATCCGTCTTGGGAGGAATTTCCATGCTTCGCTCCTCGCGTACTGTCGTGTCGCTCATTCACTCGCTCGTCGTGGCTGCCGCCACCCCCACCTTGGCGACTGCCCTGCTCGCGACCACCGTGGTGAGCTGCAAGGACGAGAGCCAACCTGAGTTCTGGCTTGAGAAGCTCGAGGATACGGCTTGGCGGGCTCGCGCCGTTAAGCGACTCGAACAGTTCTTTGAGGACGCGGTGACCAGAAACGGCAGCGACATCAAGGCCGCTGGCGTCCAGGAACTGATCAGCAAGATCGTCGACCCGCTCACCAAGGCCTACGCCGACGGCTACGACCAGCTGGACACCAAGACGCGCGTGTCGCTGATCAAGCTGCTCTCGGCGTTCCGCGACAAGCGCACCGAGCCGGCCCTCAAGAAGGCCTTCGAAGAGTTCGCCAAGAAGCCGGCCACGAGCAAGGACGAGCAAGACATCAAGTGGGCCGCACGCGCGACGGGCGAGATGCAGCTCGCGTCGCTGGCGGATCCGATGATTCAGGCGTTCATGAAGCTGCGCGCCAGCAGCATGCTCGGCGGCGTCGTGTACAAGGATCTGAATGAGTCCTTGCTTGGCATGCCCAGCAAGTCCTGGGTCGGACCCCTGATCACGAAGCTGGAAGCAGAGATCACGCCGCCGAAGAGCGACAAGGACAAGGATCTGATCGATCCCTACCGCGACCAGCTGTTCTGGCAGACCACCTCGGCCGAGCTACTGGGCCGGATAGGGGACGCGCAGGCCGTGGACCCGCTGCTCAAGGTCATGCTCGATCCGAGCAAGGCGGACGTCCAAACGACGGCACTCCTGGCCCTGGTCAAGCTCGGCAAGCCCACGGTCGAGACGGCCACCAAGCTGCTGGAAGGCAAGGCTGACAAGCTCATCGCCTTCAACGCTCGGCGCATCAAGGAAATCACCGGCAAGGACGTGCAGGGCACGCCCTACGTGGGGACCGCTGCGCTGGTGCTCGGCACAACGGGCCGAGCGGACGCCGCGCCGGCGCTCATCGCGGCCGTTGGCAGCGAGAAGGACGCGCCGACTCGGGCCGTGCTCGCGCGCGAGCTGTCCAAGGTTCCCGCCACTGAAGAGACGAAGGCAGCCTTCAAGACGGCCTTCGAATCCTTCTCGCTCGAAACCGTAATCCCGCCAGGCGGCAGCGCGCTTGAGGTCCTGACAGAGGCGGCCGGTCAGTTCTACGATTCGGGCATGGTGGACTGGCTGCTGGAGCGAGCGGCGAAGACCAAGGGCGGCGCCGATGACTTGAAGGGCTTTCAGGCCGGCGTCGCGGTGACCGCCATGAAGCTGGCCAGGGCCGACCAGCTGCCGGCCGTGAAGACGGCCGTGGATCGCTACGGCACGCAAATCGAGAAGGACGTGTACGCTCTGGTCGAGGCGCAGGTGAAGGCCTGCGGCGATCGCGTGCCTTGCTACCTTGCCTCGATTCAAAAGGCCGAGAACCAGGAGCCAAAGACCCAGTTTGGCGGGATCAAGGCGGGCTACATGATTGGTGTCCTCGGCAACGACCAGGCGCGCGACGAGCTCGTCAGCGTCATCGACGGCATCAGCAATGCTGCGGTGCGATTCGTTGCGGCCCAGGCCGTTGACCGCCTGACGCCCAAGGGCAGCAAAGCCGTGTCCGACAAACTCAACGCGATCATCCAAAAGAACGCCAAGTCCGCTGATCGCGGCAAGGCTGCGGGCGACTCTCCGCTCAAGCAGGTCATGTATCGCATCGACGCGCGAGGCTGACAGGAGCCTCACCGCACCCCTAGTGATGTCACGCGTCCGAATCGAAGTCCTCAACGGCGACGAGGCCGGTAGAATTTTCGAATCGGACGCGGATGTCCTGCGAATAGGTGGCGGCGACGATTGTGACCTGCGACTGCTGGCGGCGCGCATCTCAAGCCCGCATGCCCGCATTGTGCTAACTGCCGCGGGCTTCGTCGTCGAGGACCTCGCCAGCGCCAACGGTAGCGCGCTCGAACGCGCTGGCGAAAGGCACGCTTTGCCCGACGGCCGGCAGAGCCAGACCCTCGAGACAGGCGATGTCCTTGAGCTCGGAGGCGATGCCGGAGAGCCAATTCGGCTTGGTCTGGTGTTTGGCGCCGAGCCACCCGCCCCGGAGGTCGTGGCCACACGCAGTATTCAAGAGCTGGCGGGCGTGCCCGGCACGCTGGAACCGCAGCTTTGGGGCGAGTTGCTGGCGGCGATCGGCGGAGCCGAATCGCTAGAGGCGGTGGTCGCGGCCATCGCTGAAGCGGCACTCCGGCTAGCGCCCCGCGCCACCCACGCCACCATCGCGCTGCTCGACGAGAGCGTGCCCGACAAATCCTTGCTGCTGCCGATCGTCACGCGCGTCCGCGGTCCGGACGGGCGCCCCACCGCGCCCCCAGGTTCGGTCCCACTCACGCGCAGCATAGCGCGCCGAGTCTTGCAGGACCGTGCTGCCATACTGGCCGCGGACGCCCCCACGGAAGCGCTGGGTTCGGAATCGCTGCTCGGCGCCAACATTCGCAGCACGATCGGGGTACCGCTGTGGAAGGGCGAAGAGATCCTGGGCGTGCTGCAGGTGGACAATCGCGACGCGCCCGCCATGTTCGACCGACGCGACGTCGAATCGCTGGGCGTGCTCGCCCATAGCGCATCGCTCGCCGTAGCCAACGCGCGCCTGATCCAGCGCCTGGTGCTGGCTGAGGAGCAGCTGCGAAAGGAGAACCAGTTTCTGCGAGGGCGCGAACGCTCGCGTTCCGGCGAGCTGCGCATTGTGGGCGATAGCCCCAAGCTGAACGAGGCCCTACGCCAACTCGACAAAGTGGTAAACACGCGAGCGACCGTGCTGCTCGAGGGCGAAACCGGCACCGGCAAGGAGCTCTTTGCCTTGGCGATACACTATCGTTCGCAGCGGCGAGACAAGCTGTTCGTCACCCAGAACTGCGCCGCTTTCCCGGAGAACCTGCTCGAAAGCGAGCTGTTCGGCCACAAGCGCGGCGCCTTCACCGGCGCCACCGACGAAAAGAAGGGCCTGTTCGAAATAGCGGACGGCGGAACCTTGTTCTTGGACGAGGTCGGGGAGATGCCGGTCCCACTGCAGGCCAAGCTGCTCCGCGTGCTGCAAGAAGGCGAAGTCAAACCCGTCGGGGCGAGCAGCGCACGCAAGGTGAACGTACGCATCGTGGCCGCCACCAACCGCAACTTGGAGAAGGAGGTCGCCGAAGGCAGGTTCCGCGAGGACCTCTACTACCGGCTCAAGGTCTTCCCGCTGAGGGTGCCGCCGCTTCGCGAGCGACGGGAAGATGTGCCGACCCTCGCGCTCCATTTCCTCGAACGCTACGCGCTGGAGTTCGGGCGAACGTTGGCCGGCTTCAGCCAGCCTGCCCTCGAGCTGCTTACGGCCTACGCCTGGCCGGGCAACGTGCGTGAACTCGAGAACGAAGTGCAGCGCGCCGTCATTCAGGCCGACACCGAAACCTACGTGACCGCGGAGCTGCTGAGCCCGCGGCTTCGCGAGGCCCTTCCGGAAGGCCACGAGCCGTCAGCGCCGGGAAAACCCGTAACCGCTCCCCAAGCCTCGCTCCGCGAAACGATGGACCGCCTTGAAAAGGGCATCCTGACTCAGACGCTGAGCCAACACGGCAACAACAAGACCAGCGCCGCCAAGGCGCTCGGGATCACTCGCGAAGGACTGCACAAAAAGCTCAAGGGCTTCGGCATGTAGCGGTGACGCGGGCTTCGGCGCGGGCCGCCCGTCTCTACTGAATCCCGTACTCGCGGAGTCTTCGATAGAAGGTGCGCCGCGGGATGCCCGAGAACTCGGCGGCCTTGACGCGGTTCCAGTTGCAGGAACGTAGCGCCTCCATGATGCGTTCGCGCTCGTCGCGGTGATGCTGACTGGCCGTGCTCTTCTTGACGGGTCGGCTCGCCGCCGGGGCCTCACGCTGGATTTCACCCGCGCCGCGGAAGCCATCCGGAATTTCAAAGTCCTCGGGCAGAAGCTCGGACTCCTCACTCATCACCCAAGCATTGAGCAGGACATGTTCGAGCTGCCGCACGTTGCCCGGCCAGCCGTAGTTCTGGAGCCGACGCAGAGCCTCCCGCGAGACACTTCGCTTCTCACGTTTGTAGCGCGCGGCAAAGAGCCCGAGGAAGTAGTCGACCAGCTGCGGCACGTCCTCGCCGCGCTCCCTGAGCGCAGGCAGATGGATCTCGACCACGTGGATGCGATAATACAAGTCTTCACGGAATTTTCCCGCCTGCACCATCTTCTCGAGATCGCGATTCGTGGCGAAGATCACCCGGACATCGACCGGCTGTTCCTCGTTGCCGCCCACCGGTCGCACACACTTCTCTTGCAGGACGCGCAGCAGCGCCGCCTGCATCTTGAAGGGCATTTCCCCAATTTCGTCGAGTAGCAAGCTGCCGCCATCGGCCTCGCGGAACAGACCCTTCCGCTCCCGATCCGCGCCCGTGAACGCACCTCGCACGTGCCCGAACAGCTCGCTTTCGAGCAGGTTCTCCGGGATGGCGCCACAGTTGACGGCCAGCATCTTGGCCTTCCCGCGCGCTGAGGCGTTATGCACGGCCCGCGCCACCACCTCCTTGCCGGTGCCACTCTCTCCGGTAATGAGCACCGGCACCGCCGCGTCCTTCACGCGGTCGACCAGCGCGTAGACGCGTCGCATCGCACCGCTGGTTCCGACCAAACCCTGATAGCCAAAGTGGCCGTACAAGGTCTCACGCGCGTCACGCAGCTTCTGGCGTGTGCGCTTGAGCTGCTCCGTGCGGCCGTCCAGCAGCTCTCGCAGGTGCTCCTGGGCCGCCGCTAGCTCGGCGTTCGTCTCGGCCAGCTGCTCGGCGCGGCGCAGGTTCTCTCCCAGCAGCCGCGCGTTCTCGAGGGCTATCGCCACCTGATCGGCGAAGGCGCGCAAGGTGGGCAACTCGCGCTCGAAGTGACGCCCCGGGCGCACGCGGGTCTCCAGGTACAGCGCACCAATCGCCGCCCCCGAAGGTGCCAGGATCGGCACACAAGCCACTGATTCGAGCAGCATCTGGTGAACTGACGCAAAGGACTTCAGGCGCACGTCCGCCCGAGCGTCCACCGTGACCACAGCCTCACGCGTGGCGATCACGCCCTCGGCAATGGATCGCGAAAACTCGGCGTGGCTCGCATCGCCAGCGCTCGCCCGCGCCGCGTGGACAGTCAGGCCGCCGTCCGCTTCGGTCAAGAGCACGAAGCCGCGTTCGGCGCGCAGCAAGTCCACCGCATGACCGATGATCTTGGTGGTAAGCCGGTCAAGATCGAGCTCCCCTGCCAGGTCTCCGTTCACCTCGAGGATGCGCGCTAGTCGCTGCTCGAGCGGCGTCAAACCACCAAGCTGCGACATGGAAGAGGTCGTGCTGGTCACGCGCAGCCCCGAGCCCCTCCCGGACGCGGCTAAGGGCAGCGCACTCAAGGGAGCGAACGGCGTGAACTCCGTGGCGGCGTGCCCGACCGCCCCCGAGACGCTCCCCCGCAGAGCCTTGCGACGCGGCTCGTTCCAATACACCTCACGCAGGTCGCGGGGCAGCCGCGCGCCTATCTCCTCCAGCACCGCCAGCGCTTCTTCGCGATCGCGGCGCGCTAGGAGCGGCTGGCCACCGCTCTCCTCGAGTTCAGCGCGCGCCTCGAGCGCACGCCACACCCACTCTCGCTGGTGAGAACCGCGAGCGGCCTCCAGGGACTGGTCGAGCAGCTCGCGCGCACGCAGCTCGTCGCCCAGCAAACTGGCGACGCGAGCTTCAGCAAGCAGCGAAAGTGGCCGGTGGGCAGGTGATTCCTTCAACAGCGCGGCCGCCTGGGCCAGGCTGGCTCTCAGTTCGACGCCGCTAGGATGTTGGGCCCGCGAAGCCGCCAGCACCCCCTCCAGGCGAGCCTCCGCGGCGTCGATGCCGCGCCCCAAAGCCTCGTAAGCCTCCGCGCAGGCGGTGAAGCGTAGGACCCCCTGGGCGTGCTGCCCCTGGCGGACGAACAACTCCGCCTCGAGGCCCAAGAGCTGCGCGAGCATCGCCTTTGGCAGCTGCGCGGTTTGCTCGCGGAGCGCCTCGATTCCGCTCTCGGCGCGCGCCAGGCGCCCGAGGTAGAGATCCGTGTTGGCCAGGTTGAGCAGAGCCTGACGGGTCGTTGAGCGACGACCGCTGCGACGCCCCATGTCGACGGCAGCCTCGAACAGCTCAATCGCTCCGGCCACGTCGCCGCGCACCTTGAGCAGCCCGGCCAGATTAAGCTGTACGGTGGCCAACGTGCCCGCGTCGCCGACGCGCTCGGCCGCCGCCAACGCCGCCCGGTACGCGTCGCGCGCCTCGTCGCTGCGGTCAGAGCGCTGCAGCACCAGGCCGAGCGAAGCCAATGCGAGCGCCTCGAGGCGAGACAGCTTCTGTTCCCGCGCTCCGGCGACGGCTTGGGTCAACTCGGCGCGCGCCTCATCATGTAGGCCGACGAGAGATTGCGCGAAGCCGTGGTACACGAGCGCCTCCACGCCAATGGCCGTCGGCTCAGACGAGAGCGGCAGAAGCTCCGCGAGCGCCCCGACGTAGTCACCGAGCCCCATGGCGGCCCGCGCATGAAAGAGGCTGATTTTTAGGCGTTCGGCGGCTGGCACGTGGTCGCGCTGGGCCAGCTCCTGCAGGCGTTCGAAGGCCTTGCGCTCTTCGCCGAGTCCGAGTTCAAGCCGCGCGAACGCGATGCCGAGCGCCACGGACGCCTCGACCTCGCGCAGCGGCAGCACGCCCAGCACCGCGCTGGCGTCGTTGAAGCGTCCTCGATCAAGGTAATACAGCGCCCGCTCGAGCGGCGCCTCGGGTAGCGAAGCGTCGCTCAGCGGCGAGCTACCGATCACCCGCTCGAAGTCTGCCTGCGATGCCACCGCCTCGGACGCGATCAGGCGCACGAGCGAGCGGAGCGCCCCGGGCCGCCCGTCGGCGGCCTCCACGAGACGTCGCTGCAAGCCCGCCGTGAGCGAGGGCACGGCGCGCCGCACGAGGTCCAAACAAGCCTGCTCGTCGAGCGGCGGAACCAAAAAGCTCCTGGCCTCCACAAAGCGCGCCCCACCCACGACGACCCCGCGCGCCCCTTCGCCCAGCGCGGCCTGCACCGCCAGAAAACCGGCGTCATCCAGCGCGTCGGCGTCGTCCACGAGCAGCCAGGTGCCGCTCAGGCTCGCGTGGGCCGAAAGCTCGCCGGTCACCGTCACTGAGTTCGTGGGATCGTCGACCCAGGCTACGGGCCTACCCAAGACCCCGAGCCACCACGCGAGCCGTCGCACCAAGGCGCTACGACCCGCTCCCGGCGGCCCTTCGATTCTCAGTACCTGGCCAGGTGAAAGCGACTGGGTCACCTCAAGCAGCAGGCTCGAGACGGACTCGATCCCAAGGATCGGCCAAAGCAGCGTGCCCTTGCCGTCGCCCCCGCGGTCCGCTGCGATCCCGAGCGAGCGGCGGATGGTGCTGCCGAGCTCGTCGACCGACGGATAGCGCTGGTCGGCGTCACGCGCCATCGCACGAGCGGCAACGTCCGAAAGCGTCTGCAACGCCTCGGCGGAGAGCCCCGGCACCCCCAGCTCCAGGACCTCCGAGAGCACCACGCCGAGCGCAAACACCTCCGCCCGAACCGTGATCGGCGCCCCCTCGAACAACTCCGGGGCCGCGTAGCGGGGTGTCAGACCCTCCGCCGCCGTCCCGCCCTCGCGCCAGGGCGCGGCGAGTCCAAGATCAACGAGCGCGACGCCGCCGTCGGGTTCAACGATGAGATTGGCGGGCTTCACGTCGCCGTGCAGCAGACCTGCCCGATGCAGGACCGTGAGCTGGTCGGCGGCTCGCGCCAAGATCTCGAGGGCGAAGCGCGGGTCGGCGCCGCGGGTCAAGTACGCCTCGAAGCTCTCGCCCTCCACGATCTCGCGCACCAGGTACGGTCGCCCCGTCCTCGGCAAGCGACCGAACTGGATCACGCGCGGCACGCCGAGGCCCTCGAGCCCGCTGAGCGCGACGGCTTCGCGCACCAGCGCGGCCATTTCACGTTCACTGGCCTCTTCCGCCAGCACTTTGAGCGCGTAGTTGCGCCCGGTACCGCGATCCCGCACCGCCCAAACCTCGCCCCCGCCGCCCCGACCGAGGCGGCGAATGGGTTCGTAGCGCTGCGGGAGCTCTAGCTCGCTCGCTTCATGCGACAAAGCGGTCGCGCCCCTGGCTGCAGCTCACAGACCGTAGTCCGCGCCAATGCCCAGGAAGAACCCGCTGGTTCCGAAGCCAGCATCCAGCCGAGCGGCGAAGTTGCGGTGCGGTTTGTAGCGAAGCCCCGTCTGCAGCACGAACCACGGGAACAGGATCGGCTTGGAACCGCCGTCGGCCCAGCTCTTCTCCGGAAAGTCCGCGTAGTGCTCGTTCGAGTCGTCGCAGTACTCCAACGTGTCGGCCATATCGCCGGGACCCGAGCAACGCACAAAGCCCTCGCCGGTATTGGTATCGTAGGAGCCGGAGGTCGGCGGCCGAGACTGCACTCGGAGGAGGTCGCCGAAGATGATGCCGAAGCCGCCGCCCAAGCCGTAATTGAGTGCGAATTCTGGAGAAAAGTCCTGACTCCACAGAAAATCCGCCGAGATGAAGATCGACTTCAGCTCACTGTTCACGAGCTCCCAAGCCTTGGCGCCATCATCCTTCGCCTTGAAGGCCGTGTCGTCCATGCCGTAGCCGGCGTACCAGATGGACAGGTTGTACTCGAACGCGTCGCGACGGATCGCGAACTCAGGTCCGGCGCCATGCACGATCACCGTCTTGCCGCCATCGCCGAACAGGTTGATCATGAACTTGGGCACGATGATCGCGCGGTAGCGCGCGCCCACGAACATGTACGTCTTGCCCGGCAGCTCGACGGGCGAGCCGCCTGCCTCCGCGTCCGCCACCAAGCCTGAGTCCTTGTCGGGCGCGGTGGCGTCCGTCGGGGCCGCGCCGGGAGGCACGGGCTCCCCGGCTGCGGGGGCCGCGCCGGCGCCGGGCACAGCTTCGGCGGTGGGCTCCATCGGTGGCGCCGGCTCAGCCCCGGGGGCTGGCGCGCCGTCCACGGACGCGGCAGCAGCGGGCGCCGCAGCAGCCGGAGCTGGCTCCGCTCCCCAGGCCACCGAAACCGAACCAAGGAGAGCAAGCACGAGAGACGAACCGACAACCTTGCGCATGAAAATCCTCCTCCGAGAGCCTCGCGGCACTGTCAAATAAAAGCGGGCGGATGGTGCCATGCCACTGTGCCAAGTGGCAAACATGGCCGCTTGTTCGGCCCAAAATGCTGTGTCAGCACGGCTCCGCAGGGTCAAGCTACCCACCTCCACCTACCTGGGTTTCGGAGCGTCGCCCCGCTTTGGAACGAGCCGAGCGGGCGCGGGCCGTGTAGCCTGTGAATAAATGTGCAGGGACACCGTCCGTCCGCGAAGTGCCTGGAGCGTGCCGCCGGTGGCCGTGCTGGGCCTCGTGCTCTTCACGGGCGGATGCGGAGCGCACTTCGTCGCGCGAGGAAGCGATCTTTACACGGACGGGCGCTTCGTTGAAGCCGCCGAGGTGTTCGAGCGCACCGAGGAGCGCCTGGCCCGTTCCTCGTCAGCCGAGCAGGCGCGCTTCGGTCTGTACCGCGGCGCGACCTTCCTCAAGCTCGGCGACTTCGAGCACGGCGCGCGCGGGCTCGGCTACGCCAGGAGCGTGGTCGAACACTTCCCGGAAGCGCTCAACGACCGCGACCGCGCTCTGCTTGCCGCCTCCTTCACGGAGCTGGGGAGGCACGAGCGAGCCGCACCGTCGCCGAAGCAAGACTCAGCCGCAACGGCTCAAACCGACTCCCGAGCGGCAGAGCCGGCCAACCCCCGGCCCTGAGCCTGCGGGCACAAGCTCAGCGCTCCTGGGCGACGGCGCCGAGCTTGCTGACCGTAAACGCAAACTCACGGCGCGACCCGCTCACCGTGACGCGAATGCTGTCATCGTCAACGCGGTCGAAGGCCATGCTCACGCTCTTGCCAAACGGTGTTTTGAGCGAATAGCTACCCGCTTGCGGCACCGGATCGGTCCAGCGCATCTGCACGGCGTCAATGCCGAGATCCCAGCGGCCGCGCTCACCCTCCCAGCTGCGCGCGCCATCCACCTGGATGCCTTCTTGAAGGCCGCCTGGCAAGAGCGACTGCAAGCGGTCGCCCGTGCCCGTACCGGCGCGCCCGCTCTGGTTGTGAGTCCAATGCGACTCGTGTTCCACCCGGCGGGTCTGGTCCTGGAAATTCCAGGTGACTTGGGCCGTGCCGTTCAGGGTCACGACGCCGTTGGTGAATTCGGTCCAGGTGTGCTGCACCACGACCGCGGCATCCTCGTTGCGCTCAATCGCGATCACGTGGGTGCCAGCGAAGGAGTGCCCGCGGTAGGTGCAAGTCCCCGGCTTGGCGCCATACTCCACACTCAGCGTGCCCTCCGTCAGCGTGACCTCGGCGCAGGCGAGCTGGCTCTCGATGAAGGCTCCCAGCTCCGCGGCGCCCTCCCTGACCGCCTGCCCAATCGTGAAATTGGTGGACAGTTCGACGCTGGCGGAGGTGAGGCCCTCGGCCTGCCCCGCCAAACTGGCCTCCTCAAGCGCGGAGGTCGCCTCGCCCAGGGTGAGGGTGTCCTCCTGGTCCTTGGGGCAGCCCGTGAGAACGATCAGTGGCAAAACGAGAACGGCGGTTAACAATCTCATGCTGGAAAGCTCCTGACGGGGAACTACTGCAGGGACCGTGCCGCCCGGCCCAGCCTCAGGACTTGGCGTCGCCGCGGGCGAAGATCGACGCGACGTAGTTCAGCACATCCGTAGCGCTGACCTCGTTGTACCCGAAATAGCGGATCAGACGCGCCTTGATGATGTCGATCTTCTCCTGCGTTTCGCGGTCGATCACCGAACTTACCAGCGTCTTTAGCTTGATACTGTCCTTCTGATCTTCGAACAGCTTGAGCTCGAGCGCACGCCGCAAGCGATCGTTGGTTTGCCAGTCGAACTTCTTGCCCTCAACCGCCTTGGCGCCGATGAAGTTCATGATCTCGCGACGGAAGTCGTCCTTGCGATTCTCGGGGATATCGATCTTCTCCTCGATCGAGCGCATCAAGCGTTCGTCGGGCTCTTCATCCTGCCCGGTGTACTTGTTCTTGACCTTTTCCTTGAGCGCGTAGGCCTTGATGTTGTCGATGTAGTTGGCCGCAAGCTTAGTGATCGCGTCCTCGTCGGCGCTGATGGCGCGCTGGACCTCGTTCTTTACGATCTCTTCGTACTCGCGCTTCACCACGCCGACCAAATCCCGGTAACGCTTCTTGCCATCTTCACTGGTGATGAGCGAGTGGTGCGAGAGGCCTTTCTCTAGCTCGTTCAGAACCATGAAGGGGTTGATGGTCCCCTCGCCTGAATCACTGACGAGAGCGTTGGAAATCTTGTCCTGCACGTAGCGCGGGCTAATGCCTTCCATGCCCTCGCGCTTGGACTCCTTGCGCAGCTCTTTGACCGTGTCTTGGGTATAGCCGGGCAGCACCTTGCCGTCGTAGAGCTTCATTTTCTGAAGCAGATGCAGATTATGCTTCTTGGGCTCCTCCAGCCGCGACAACACGGCCCACATGGAGGCAACCTCCAGCGTGTGGGGAGCGATGTGACGCCCGCGCACACGCTCGTGGTTGAAGTCCTTCTCGTAGATGCGCACCTCGTCCGAGAGACGCGTGATGTAAGGCACGTCGATCTTGATGGTGCGATCGCGGAGTGCCTCCATGAATTCATTATTGAGCAGGCGCTTGTACTCGGCTTCATTGGTGTGGCCGATGATGACTTCGTCGATGTCCGTTTGCGCGAACTTCTTGGGCTTAATGCGGTGCTCTTGGGAAGCGCCCAGCAAATCGTAAAGGAACGCTACGTCGAGCTTCAGCACCTCGACGAACTCGACGATGCCACGGTTGGCAATGTTGAACTCTCCGTCGAAGTTGAACGCGCGCGGATCTGAATCCGAACCGTATTCGGCGATCTTCCGATAGTTGATGTCGCCGGTGAGCTCGGTCGAGTCTTGGTTCTTCTCGTCCTTGGGCTGAAAGGTACCAATGCCGATGCGGTCCTTTTCGGACAGCACCAGGCGCTTGACCCTGATGTGATTGCTGACCACCTTGCCCCAGTCACCCTGGTACTTCTGCATCAAGCCGTTGAAGATGAAGCGGCTCGCCGGATCCATGTCGCCTTCGCTCTTGACCCGGAACTTGTCGTTCGACAGCTGAAGCTTCGCGATGGCTCCTTCGCGCCACTCCTGCGGAATCAGCCGCAGCGGCTCTTCGTGCATCGGTGAATCGAAGGTGTCCGCCTCACTGCTGGCAAGCCCCATCCCCGCCAACCCCACCCACTTGAACGTGAACAGCGCGCCTTCGGCCGAGGTCGAATAGCGTTCGACGCCCTTCTTGAGCAGGCGGGCTATGGTGCTCTTGCTAGAGCCGACCGGGCCGTGCAAGAGGATGACGCGCCGCTCTGGACCGTACCCCTCCGAGGCCGCCTTCAGCACGTTCATCAAGCGCATGAGCGGGATGTCCAGGCCGAACACCGCGTCCTTGCCCTCGTCGATCTCGTCGCGAAAGAAGTTGTAGCGGATCAACTTCTTCTTGTTGTCGATGTACTCCTCGGTGCCGTAGGAGATCACCATGTCGTAGATGCGCTGGAAGGCGTTGCGGGTGACCTGCGGGCGCTCGCGCACGATGCTCAGGTACTCCTCGAAGCTGCCCTCCCAGGCCAGGTCGCGGTAGCGATCGTAGTCCTGCATCGCCGCTATCTGCGCGACCATGCTGGCTTGGGGCGGCGAGGCGAGAGTATCCGTCATCTTGCGTCCCTATCTCCTGGTGAAAGCCCTACGCAGCGATCAGCGAACAAGCCTTAAGTTAACCACAGATTTCTCAGCTCGTCCTCCCGTCCGTAGGTCCGTCGCCAAAAGGCGCGCCGGCGCAATCCTAGCGATAGCGGGAAAGCGCCGACACCACCGCCGGCCAGGCAAGCTTCGGTCGCGAGCGCGAGGCCTCGGCCCACAGACCCATCGAGCAGCGAGC